>CALGAD010000111.1 GCA_937951955.1 uncultured Bacillaceae bacterium | reverse complement strand
GTGTCCTTTATTTTTTTGAATTGTTTTTTAACCCCAACATTTAGTATAGAGCCTAAAAAAGACTGTCCGGATTGGAACACCTGGACAGTCTTGTAAAGTTTATGATTGATAATTTTTGGCATATAACCCGAGCTTTTTTAGTTTTTCAATGAGATCGAGCTTTTCTTCCAAATTCAAGCCACCCATAATGTTATTGAGTTCTTCCCGATGTTCAGGGAAAATTTGATCCATGAACTCTTTTCCTTTATCCGTAATGGATACATAGGTGACCCGGCGATCTTCTTTACAAGCCCGGCGATAAATATAGCCTTTTTCTTCCAACTTATCCACAACATACGTAATACTACTTGAGGCGAGCAATATTTTTTGACCGATTTTTTGTACCGGTTGATCGCCCTTATGATACAACAATTCTAAAACCGCAAATTCCGTTAAATTTAAACCATAGGACTTTACGTTTTTCATCGCTTGTTTTTCAATGGACTCAAGCGCCCGTGACAAGACGACAAATAGCTTTAACGATGCGGCAACTTCTTCCATATGTTTTTCATTACTCATCCTAATCAATTCCTTCATATCATGATTTGTTTACTTAGTGAAATAAAAGAAAACCGTTTACATAAATGTTCGGAAGTTATCATTGAACGGTGTTATTTTATCTCGATTTCGAATTAATTATAAAATAGTTCAGCGATTATGTCAACCAGCATGCTCAAGAGGACGTCTATACAAGCAGTGTTTTGCCAATTTTAAGCAACGATCAGATTCCACTATAATCAAGATCCATTTTGAGTAAACTGTCCTTAACGAACGAGTTATTGATTGTTTGTGAAATGATTATCATTCTGTCTATTTTACTATATAATCATATTGAAGCAAATCTCAAAAAGACGGGGGAAATATAGTGATGTCAGTTGATGCAGCCATCCGTTTTGTCAATGTGACTTTTTCAGATAAAGAGATGATCATTTTAAAAAACATTACCGGCTATTTTCCTCGCGGGAAAATTACAACAATTGTCGGACCTTCAGGTGCAGGAAAAACGACGCTTTTCCGCTTGTGTAATGGCTTATTATCTCCGGATTCTGGTGAAATTATCATTCAAGGAAAGGCGATCGAGGAATATGATCCGATCCGATTGCGCCGGCTTGTCGGCCTAGCCTTGCAAAGTGCGCCGATGATAAACGGTACGGTCCGTGATAATCTGGCACTTCCTTTAAATTTGCAAGGAAAAGAACTCTCTGAAGCGGAGGCCGTGAAATTTTTAGGACTTGTCGGCCTCGACAAAAAATTTTTACATCATTCTGTGAAAGATCTTTCTGGCGGGCAGAAACAGAAGGTCTCCATCGCTCGCACGTTACTGAACCGGCCGAAAATATTATTGCTTGATGAAATCACGTCCTCACTGGATATCGGTTCCCGGCAGGAAATTGCTAGCTTAATCAAACAGATTAATCAAAATTTCGGAACAACCATTGCGTGGATTACCCATAATTTACAAGAGGCACTGGAAGTAGGGGATTATTCGTGGTTTATGATGAACGGGGAAGTCATCGAATCAGGCGACACGTCTTTCCTGAAGTCACCCCGGGATGAACGAACGCTGGCCTTTACAAAGGGGGAGATCCAATGACCTTGATTACATTCTGCCTTTCATTAATCTTTGTATTGATCCCCTTTCTCCTTTCCAAAACATTAAAGTTAGGTCTGGAAAAAGACGTATTCATAGCCACGGTCCGGGCAACGATTCAGTTGTTTATCGTTGGTTATATTTTAGAATTTGTCTTCGGCTCTGCGAATCCGCTGTTCATTATTTTCATGGTTACTTTAATCATTGTCGCTGCAACACAAAATGCCCGGAAAAAAGGAAAAAATATCCCGGGTATCACGTGGAAACTGATCATTACTTTTATCTTTATCGAAATCCTAACCCAGGGTATTTTGCTCGGCTTGAACATCATCCCACCGACCGCCCAGTATATTATCCCGATTAGCGGTATGGTTATCGGAAACTCGATGGTGTTAGCGATTCTCTTTTTGAACCGGTTTACGGCGGAGATTGAAGCTCATGAAGAGGTAGCGGAACTTATTCTTTCCCTGGGCGGGACACCGAGGCAGGCGATTAACAAACAATTGATCGCATCGATTCAGGCGAGTACCTTGCCGACAATCGAAAGCCAAAAAACGATCGGTCTTGTCCAATTACCGGGAATGATGAGCGGTCAAATCATCGCCGGAGCCAGTCCGATTCAAGCCGTTCAGTATCAATTGTTGATTTTATTTATCATCATGACTACCGCCGTGATCACGAGTGTTTTCCTCGGCTTTTTATCGTATCCGACATTATTCAATAAAAGAATGCAATTGGTACAAAGAGATCAGTAAAAAAAGAGGGATCGCTCCCTCTTTTTTTATAAGCCCATTTCTAAAAATGCAGCAAACAGTGCGAAAAAGAAAAAGATTAAAAGAATGGTTAAAACAATGCTAGCGATAATCATGATACCGTACCAGAACACGTATTTGCCTAAATAATCGAACACTTTTAACTGGGCCTGTTCATCCTCCATATTCACTTTTAAACTAGCGGCTTCCTTCCCAATTTGAAACAAGAAATAACCTAAAATAATTTGAATAATTCCAGGTATGGCGCCGACAACGTAGGCAAATAACCCACCGATGGCGGACAGTGCGCCAAAAATAATCGTGAGAATGCCACTGATCTTGCCCCACGTTGCAATCCGTGCGATTGAATTTTGTAAGCTGTTCAAATATCCCACTCCTTTGAAAAATTCCTACATTTACATTATATGTGTAAATCATAGATGAATGAAACAAATTTTGTTATATTTCCTAACATTTTTGTCATTTTATCAGACAGGAGCTATTTTTTCAATCATTT
>CALGAD010000110.1 GCA_937951955.1 uncultured Bacillaceae bacterium | reverse complement strand
TCTTTTTTCATTTACACTTCATCGCCTCATTTGACCGGGCAAAGGAGGTAAATCCACCTCACGAATCTACCGTGCAAACTCCGTGAGGTGAGCTAAAACCATATATAAAATAACATGATTTTAAGAAAAAAACAATTCCTATCATCCCGCCAATTATTGGAAAATCGGGAGTTTCTATTAAGGTGAAAACAATAAAATCACATATTCCTCCCACCAACTTGTTTGAAATACTCCCGTCTTTCTTATCCAATTTCTGCACAAACTATTTTAGTACATCATAAAACTCTTCGATAAGCTGCTTCTGGTATGCTCCCTGGTAGATTCCTTCTAAAAATTTTCCAATCGCCTCTTCGACTAGACGTTTCCACGATTCCGCTTCCTTTCCCGGGATTATCGGATAGTAAAGTACATCATTCGCCTCGGCGGCTTTTAAATCTCCTGGTGCATCACCGATCATGAGCACGTGAGTCTTCAGATAACTTCCTTTTTCCATCAACTGACCGATACAATATTGTTTCGATCCAGCCTCCTGGCCACACAAAACGGAAACATACGCATCGAGCCCGTGTTCCGTCCACTCTGCCACAACAGCTTCACTGTTTGCGGAGGAGACAATCGCTATGTCAGCATGCTCGTGCACAAACTGTAATCCTTCTTTTACATGAGGAAACGGTTTGCTTTTTGGCAACTCGGCAATTGCTTGATTTGTCCGGATACTCCAATCCAATGTCAACTTCAGCTGTTCATCGTTCGTTTTTGCAAGCTCCCGCTCCAGGGACGGATTGGACAATTCTGTCGTCGTTTCTGTCCACTGTTTTACAGTTGATAAATCAGGTATGTCCAAACCTTCATTCCGTAAATTCTCAAAAACCGCCACTAATGCTTTGAAACGATTAATTCCTCTCGTTCGGGAAAAACAATTCACTTTCATCCATTCGTCCATAAATCGATCTTGATATTCTTCCAGGTGCCATACTTCAATCGCCTTCGGTCCGAAACATTTTTCATGTTTGAT
This sequence comes from uncultured Bacillaceae bacterium, assembly GCA_937951955.1. Taxonomy (GTDB): domain Bacteria; phylum Bacillota; class Bacilli; order Bacillales; family Caldibacillaceae; genus CALGAD01. The sequence continues at coordinate 2,326 of CALGAD010000110.1, read as the reverse complement.
CGTCATGGCATCGATTGCACATCCATCCGAATCGACACATACTAAATAATCCTTCGTTCTTTCAAACTCTTCAATCCGATCTTTCATTTGCAACCTCCCAGACACATTCATTATTCAGTCAATTTCTGTTATTCATACCAGCATGTGAAAAGAAAGCGATTTGAAAAAGCAAAAAGCTGCTTTTCAAATCGCTGTCCATATTTAAGAACTCTTTATTACACTCCGGAATAGGCTGAGAATCCGCCATCAACCGGTAAAACAACACCATTAATAAAGCTGGATGCTTTTTCATCTACTAAGAATAATAGTGCACCGAGCAATTCTTCCGGTTCACCGAAACGGCCCATCGGTGTATTGTTTAAAATCTTATGGGTCCGTGCTGTCGGGGTGCCGTCTTCATTAAATAACAGCCCTTTATTTTGCAAGGTTACTAAAAATCCAGGTGCTATGGCATTCACGCGCACTCCTGTTTTGGAAAAGTATACGGCAAGCCACTGCGTAAAGTTACTAATAGCAGCTTTAGCCCCGCTATAAGCAGGGATTTTTGTCAACGGCGTAAAGGCATTCATGGAAGAAACATTAATAACAGCAGCATGCTCTTTTTTCACCATGTCCTTACCGAAAACTTGAGTAGGCAGTAATGTTCCCAGGAAGTTTAAGTTAAAGACAAATTGAACCCCTTGTGGATCTAAATCAAAAAATGTTTTTAATTCCGGATTGTTTTTTACTGCCTCAAAATCATAGAATTCATCATCCGTTGATCCTTTCGGATTGTTACCGCCTGCACCGTTAATCAAAATATCGACTTCTCCAAGCTCGCTGTCGATCCGTTCTTTAGCTTTTTGTAAGCTTTCTAGTTCTAAAACATTACATTCCACTCCAATGGCCACACCGCCTGCAGCAGTAATCTCATCGGCTACTTTTTTGCCGGTTCTAGCCGCAAATCAAGAATCGCAACTTTGGCACCACATTCAGCTAATGCTTTGGCAAAGTAGGAGCCTAAAACACCACCACCACCTGTGACAACCGCAACTTTACCATTTAAATCAACTTTTAAAGGTACACTCATTCATGTTTCACCCTTCCATTCATTTGCTCAATTATTTTTTCCGTCTTTTTGTTTCAGCTTCCCACAAACCATTTAAATAGGATGCACCTAATGCCCGGTCATATAAACCATAGCCGGGACGTCCTTCTTCTCCCCAGATCATGCGACCATGGTCCGGACGAATCGGTCCAGCGAAGTCGAAATCGGCCATTGACCGGATCACTTCATACATATCGAGGGAACCGTATGTTGAAAGGTGAGCGGACTCTTCGAAAGATCTCGGTCCGGTCCGTTTAATGTTTCGAGCATGGACAAAATGGACGCGTCCTTTTTTGCCAAAATAACGTAACATTTCTACGACATCGTTATCAGCAGAAGCTCCTAACGAACCGATACAAAATGTCAATCCGTTATACGGACTGTCATATAAGTTGAGGAAACGATCGAGATTTTCTTTATTCGTGATAATTCTTGGTAAGCCGAAAATGCTCCACGGTGGATCATCCGGATGGATGGCCATCTTTACATTTGCTTCTTCTGCGACGGGAATAATCTCCTTAATAAAGTACTCCAGATTCTGCCACAATTTTTCCTCATCAACATTTGTTTTATATTCATTGATTAAATCTTGCATCTCTTCTTTCGTATAACTGCTATCCCAACCAGGCAGGGACAGTTCTCCACTGACAGGGTCCATTTTTTGCACGTCTTCATCAACATAAATTAATGCGGTTGAACCATCTGGCAAACGATAGTCCAGCTCAGAACGGGTCCAGTCAAACACAGGCATGAAATTGTAGCACACAACCGGAATGCCTGCTTCTCCCAAATTCCGCAATGTCGTTTTATAGTTTTCTATATAACGGTCCCGGGTCGGTTTCCCTAATTTTATATCTTCGTGTACCGGTACACTTTCAATGACAGAGATTTTTAGATCGGCATTTTCCACAGTTTGTTTTAACTCCATGATTTTATCCAGCGGCCATGCTTCCCCTACCGGAACGTCATAAATGGCCGTGACAATCCCCTTCATTCCCGGGATTTGGCGAATATACTCAAGAGGAATGGGATCTTCTTTCCCGTACCAGCGAAAACTCATTTCCATAACAATAACCTCCTAATTTTCCTTTGTTCAACTAGGTCTTTAACAAAACGATTAATCTTTTAAAGTAATTCCAAAATAGTTTTTTGCATTATTGAAACAAATATTCTCAATTAATGTTTTTGTTTATGGCAAACTAAAAATGTATTGTTTGGCCACCAATTTATGTAGGTTCA
>CALGAD010000109.1 GCA_937951955.1 uncultured Bacillaceae bacterium | reverse complement strand
GCGTTTTCAATCTATGATATAATACAATAAGTGTAAATATACACAAATTCAATTAAACAAATAAATAACATTGGTTATCGCTAATAAAATTGGTACAATAAAAGATAATTCTGGCTTTGTAGAGGTGAACACAGTGAAACAATATTTGGAATTATGTGAACATATCCTGGAAAACGGGGTTAAGAAAAATGACCGAACCGGCACGGGAACGATAAGTGTGTTTGGCCATCAAATGCGCTTCGATCTTCAAGAAGGCTTTCCTTTGTTAACGACTAAAAAAGTGTTTTTAAAAGGCATTATTTATGAGCTTTTATGGTTTTTAAAAGGTGATACGAACATTAAATATTTACAAGATCATGGGGTACATATCTGGGATGAGTGGGCCGATGAAAATGGCAATTTAGGCCCGGTTTACGGCCATCAATGGCGTTCCTGGGGTACAAAGGATGGCAGAACGATCGATCAAATTTCCAATGTCATCGAGCAAATAAAGACAAATCCGGATTCAAGACGTTTGATCGTCAGTGCCTGGAATGTCGGGGAATTGGACGAGATGGCTCTTCCACCGTGTCATACACTTTTCCAATTTTACGTAGCAAATGGAAAATTATCGTGTCAATTATACCAGCGTTCAGCTGACGTCTTTTTGGGCTTGCCCTTTAATATTGCATCGTATTCTTTGCTTACCATGATGGTCGCCCACGTTTGTGGCTTGCAACCGGGGGAATTTATCCATACAACAGGAGATACGCATATTTATTTAAATCATATTGAGCAGATTAAAACACAATTACAGCGCACTCCCCGAAAATTGCCGACGATGAAACTGAATCCAGAAGTGAAAAATATTTTTGATTTCGAGTATGAAGATTTCATATTGGAAGGATACGATCCCCATCCACCGATTAAAGGAGAAGTCAGCGTATGATAGCTTTTGTAGTCGCGATGGATGAAAATGGTGTGATCGGTAAAAACAATCAACTCCCCTGGCATATGCCCAGGGATTTACAATATTTTAAAAAGGTGACGATGGGAAAGCCGATCGTGATGGGAAGGAAAACGTATGAATCGATCGGCAGACCTTTACCGGGCAGGGAAAACATTGTTTTGACGACGAATAAAAATCTTTCATTACCGGGTTGTAATGTTTTTCATTCTAAAAAGGATTTAATGCGTTATTTAGAAGCAAAAGACGATGAGGAAATTTGTGTAATCGGTGGCAGCGAGATTTTCCGCATGTTTCTCGATGAAGTAGATAAACTTTATATTACAGTCATTCGTCACCGTTTCGAAGGTGATACGTATTTTCCGGATATCGATTGGTCGAAATATCGAGAAATATCGCGAGAGTTTGTGGAAAAGGATGAGAAGAATCCTTACGATCAAGAATATATTGTCTTTGAACGGGTTTAGCTTTTCTTTAAGCGGAAGAGGTGGGCAAGATGTGTGGCCGTTTTACCATTACAGTCAATAAAGAAGAACTGATTGAACAATTTACCTTACAGCTATTTCCCGAAGACTACAGTCCGAGTTATAACGTGGCTCCATCGCAAAAAGTTTTATCAGCAGTTCATGCTGCCGGCGGACGCCGTGCGGGATTTTTGAAATGGGGACTCGTTCCATTTTGGGTGAAAGATCCGAAAAAATGGAAGCCATTGATCAATGCCCGTTCGGAATCGTTGCACGAGAAGCCGAGTTTTAAACATTTACTGGCAAAAAAACGCTGTGTCATTTTTGCCGATAGTTTTTATGAGTGGAGTATACGGGACGGCAGCCGGACACCTTATCGGATTTTATTAACGGATGGAAAACCGTTTGCCTTTGCTGCCTTATGGGATCGTAATCGCCATGGTGAACAAGAAATCACAACGTGTACGATTATCACCACGAGCCCGAATGAAAAAATGGCTACCGTTCACGATCGCATGCCGGTTATTTTACAGGGGGAAGCTGTTGAAAAATGGCTCAATACCGAACGTTATCCGTATCAAGAAGTAAAAGATTTACTTAGACCGCTGGATAATGATGCGATTACGATGTATCAAGTATCTACGATCGTAAATTCCCCTAAAAATAACAGTCCGGAATGTATCAAACGGGTGATATGAATTTTAGAATTTGTATTTTGATTGAAAAGCAATAAGGATGTGACTGAATGTCGATTAAAATTGTTACTGATTCAACAGCAGACTTAAGTCAGGAAGTGATCGATCGATACGGCATTACCGTTATTCCGATGCAGTATACACTGGATGGAATAACGTATACGGACCGTGTCGATATCACGCCAGCAGAATTTATTGAAAAAATGAAGGGTACAAAAGAATTACCGAAAACATCCCAGCCATCTTTAGGCATATTCTTAAAAACATTTAATGAACTCACAGCCGATGGCAGTGAAGTGCTGGCCATCTTAGTTGCCGGTACTTTAAGCGGGACGCTACAAACTGCTAGACTCGCTGCACGAGAAGTCAAAGGAAAAGTAACGATTGTTGATTCGCTGTTTATTTCGAAAGCACTCGGTTTTCAAGTAATCGAAGCAGCGAAAATGGCTGCAGAAGGAAAGAGCGTTGAAGAAATTACCGATCGATTGGAAAAAATTCGCAGTCAAACAAAATTATATGTCGTGTTGGATACGTTAGAGAACCTCGTCAAGGGAGGGCGGATCGGTCGCGGGAAAGGACTGATCAGTTCTTTATTGAACATTAAACCGATTGCTGCCGTTCAAAACGGTTTATATACCCCCATTGTCATTGCAAGAAGTTACCGCCAGGCAATTAAACAATTAGCTAACATGTTTAATAAGGATATAGCAGGAAAACGGATTGGCAAGATTTCTTTAGTCCATGCCGATGGTTTGGAAATGGCGGAGCGCTTGAAACAAAAGATTCGAAAAACAACGCAGTCGATCGATATTCCCATTAGCGAAACAACTCCAGCTATTATTACCCATACCGGTCCCGGGGCGATCGGCTTAATGTTTTATACAGAATAATAACGTTTAAAAGGGGTTGTCCAAAAAGTCGTATTTTCGACTTTTGGATGCCCCTTTTGTTTGTTCAAGAACCTTGATAAATCAACATTCTGGTTTAGTTCAACTTGAAATAATTTTACTTTTTGGACAGCCTCTTTTAATTTTTTAGGCAAGGTTAAATTGATTTCGTTCACCCTTTATATTTGTTAAAATGGCATCAGGGGAGGGGAGAAGTGTGCTCAAAAAATTTGCTTGTTACTTCCTGCTTATCAGTTCACTTCTATTATCAGGGTGTGGAGCGAAAACGATCGCCAATGCGGTGGAATGGCCGATTGAACCCTTTGAATATACCGATCAACACGGTCAGCCTTTTTCGTTACGAGATTTAGAAGGGAAGGTTTGGGTGGCGACTTTTATTTTCACCGAATGTAAAACCGTATGTCCACCGATGACCCATAACATGGCTAAACTGCAAAAAATGGTAGAAGAAGAAGGACTGGAAAATGTGGAGTTTGTTTCCTTCAGCGTGGACCCGGAAGTAGACACGCCTGAAAAATTGCGCGAGTATGCCGCTTTATATACCGATAATACAGACAACTGGCATTTTCTTACTGGTTACGTCCAGGAACATATCGAACAGTTTGCCCGGGACAATTTTAAAGCGATCGTGCACAAGCCCGAAAATGATGATCAGGTCATTCACGGCACAGATTTCTATTTAGTGAATCAAGAAGGAGTTATCGTCAAATACTATTCAGGTTTAGATGTACCTTATGAGGAAATCATCGGTGATATAAAAATATTATTGAAGAATACGTGATTGGGCATATGTAGCTAACCTATATAGAAATCAATACGTTTGACAAATATTTTTGTATAAGCAGAACTTATTAAATTACAATAATGTCGGGATCAAACGATGTAAACAGTCAGGCGGATTCAATTGGGTTGTTCCGTACCTCCTGGTTTTTTTATTTTTTAAATTGGCATATCGAAATGAAGCTCTGCTCGGTTAAAGGAAGAATGCGAAATGGATAAACTTTTTTGGAAAATAGCCTTTTTCGTCTTGCTCACCTTCAATATCGTCACGGTGGGGGTTTTCAGCTACTACTTTTTCCTTCCGGATTCAGAAATAGTTCCCGAAAGGAGAGACAACGAGGCTTCAGCTGCGGAAGTTACCGTTCAGTTAAGCAAAGATGATGTAAACAAACTTCTTGCCCGATCGTTAAAGGAAAAAAATTTTAATATTTATCTTGGTGAACAAGTTGAACTATCTTTTGAATTTCAGGTTCTTAAGCAAACGATGTCGATGAAATTTACCTTAAATGGAGAAGTGTCGGGAACGGGTGATTTGCTATTGAAGCCCGACAACGTACAAATTGGAAAGATGAATGTTCCGGAACAATATGCATTGAATTTTATTAAACGGGCAAAGTTTTTCCCGGATTGGATTGAAATTTTTCCAAATGAAGAAACGATTATTGTACATATTTCGCAAACATTCTCTATCTTTAACGACCAACCGATCCGGCTTAAAGATTTTGATTTAGCCAATGATCGGATTGCCTTTGCTATCTTGCTGGAAAACGAATAAAAGTGGAGAGGATTATCACAACTCTCCACTTTTTTGTCAAGAATGGATGCGTAATCCTTTTGGATAATAGTTTTTCAAGGTCCCGTTTGCTTCTTTTCCCCAACCTAAAGAAAATCCATCGATCGTCACTAACACCCAACCAGAGTATTTACCTGTTCCAGGTAAAGTCATCCCCTTTAAATAGTCCAGCCAGGCGTTTTCACGGGTGGATAACGTGATCCATTGTTTTACATGCTCTTTTTTTAACGCTAAAGCGAGGGCATGATTCGGTTCAAAGCGGTTTTTCTTCATTTCCCCTAAATGCAGGCCGCAGCGTAAAACTTTTAATCCATTTAAATCAGGACAATCATCAGGTAAAGCATAAAGTTGCGTGCCGAACAATTGATAATTAGCGAAGGAAATATTTTGTAAATATTCATCAGCAAAGATAAGGAAATCTTTTATTCGATTTCGATTTTTTATCGGTTTTATTGTTTCCGTTCGCTTCACTGGAGCTGGGGAGGTTTTCATTAATTTGGCCACAAAATGTCCTTCCCCGTGCAGCAGATGGGGCCAGAGGCGTGCGCATTTTGCTATATCAGGATTTCCATTTACCGCCCATGCTACCCGGCCGTTCGCTACGCCACGCGGTTTTTCGATATCTAATAATTCCATATCTGGATAGTTTTCCAGAAAACGTTCGATTACCTGCTCATTTTCCTCCGGGGAAAAGGTACACGTGGAATAAACTAAAATGCCGCCTTCCTTCAGCATCGTATAAGCATGCTCCAAGATATCTATTTGGCGCAGGCTGCAATCGCGTACATGCTCTTCCGACCAGTATTGCGTTGCTCCGGGATCTTTACGAAACATCCCTTCACCGGAACAGGGCGCATCGACTAAAATTTTGTCAAAATAACCTGTGAAAGTATTCGTTAAACGTTTCGGAGTTTCATTCACGACGATGGCATTTTGTATACCGAGCCGCTCGATATTTTCTGACAAAATTTTGGCGCGCTTCGGATGGATTTCATTACTTACTAACAGTCCTTGTCCTTTCATCTTTGCTGCAATCTGTGTTGATTTTCCTCCAGGTGCGGCACAAAGATCTAATATTTTCTCGCCTGGCTTTATATCGAGCTGTTCAACAACAAACATCGCACTCGGTTCCTGGATATAATATAAACCGGCAAAATGGTACGGATGTTTACCGGGTTCTTCATTGTCGTGCGGATAATAATAACCATTTTCTATATAGGGAATGCTTGTTAAGGAAAAGGGATTGATTTTTTTCCATTCCTCTTCATCGATTTTCAGCGGGTTGATGCGCAGTCCCGCGGCCCTTTCCTTCGCATAAGAGGCGAAAAATTCATTCGCTTCATCTCCCATTAATCGTTCCATTTTCTGAATGAATGCTTTCGGTAAATAACTGGGTAACAAAAAGATTGCTCCTTTCAAAAGCTTTCCAATTGATGCTTCATTGCTATTTTTTACTAACCTAAATAAGTATAGCTATTCGTACATATCTTATCAAATAATGCTCCGGGAAAAAACGGTCCGTTTAGGCAAACGAATTTACCAGCGGAAAAAAATCTTTTACAATATAAACAACGAATAGGAAGGAAGGAGTCCTATGAATTATAAAAAGACGGAGTTAGCGACCTTTGCTGGAGGATGTTTCTGGTGCATGGTCAAACCTTTTGATCAATATCCGGGAATTATCCGGATTGTTTCCGGCTATACAGGAGGAACGAAACCGTATCCAACATATGAAGAAGTTTGTTCCGGAATTTATGGTCATTATGAAGCCGTACAGATAACCTTCGATCCAGAAAAAATTTCTTATGATGAGCTATTAGACATTTATTGGCAGCAGATTGATCCGACAGATCCCGGCGGTCAATTTTTCGATCGGGGGATTTCGTATCAAACAGCAATTTTCTATCATAATGAGGAACAAAAAGAAAAAGCGAAACAATCAAAATTAGCCCTTGAGAAAAGTGGCCGTTTTAATCGACCGATTGTGACCAAGATTCTCCCCGCCAGGCCGTTTTATCCAGCAGAGGAGGAACATCAAGATTATTATAAGAAAAACCCACTTCATTACGAACGGTATTATCACGGTTCCGGTCGAGCTGCATTTATTAAAAAATATTGGGGGTGAACGGATTGACGAAGAATAAAGAAAATCTTCTGAAAAAATTAACGCCACTGCAATATGAAGTGACGCAAAATAACGGGACGGAACCGCCTTTTCAAAATGAATACTGGGATCATTTCGAAGAAGGGATTTACGTGGATATTATTTCTGGTAAACCCTTATTTAGTTCAAAGGATAAATACGATGCCGGATGCGGCTGGCCCAGTTTTACAAAACCGATTGACGAAGAGGAAATTGTCGAAAAACTGGATACGAGCTATAATATGATCCGGACCGAAGTGCGGAGCAAAGAGTCGGATGCTCACCTCGGTCATGTCTTTCCCGATGGACCGCAACCGACCGGACTTCGCTATTGTATTAATTCGGCGGCACTGCGCTTTATCCCGAAGGAGGATCTCGAGAAGGAAGGATACGGTGAATATAAAAAACTGTTTGAGGATGATTGATTTTATTACTTTTTTGTATTAGAAAAAATTTCTTTTTATCATGGAAAATTTATATGTTTAGGGAGATTCTGATGGCAAAATCATTTTATCATTTTTTAATGCGTTACCGGCAGGCAAAACCACAAAATCACCTAGCGCGGTTTGCTAATGACGCATTTTTAGATCATGGCTTTCCAAAAAGCTCCAGGAATTATCAAGAAATAAGCGACTATCTTGAATTCAATGGAGATTATTTACCTACGATGCAAATATTCGATCAAGCCTGGGAGCTCTATTTACAAATTGAAAAGCCCTTCGATTAAAAAACCAGCATGATTTTTCATGCTGGTTTTCTCATTTTTAAAATTAACGCATATAATACGATAACCCCCTGAAAGCGAGGTT
>CALGAD010000108.1 GCA_937951955.1 uncultured Bacillaceae bacterium | reverse complement strand
TATGGTGGAAATTCGCGAAAGGTTGTTGGTAATTTGCGAAATGGATAATTGAAATCGCGAAAGGATGCGTTCCGTATGCGAAATTACCGGTTGAATTCGCAAGGGTTTTTTTAATTTATGCGAAAGTGACATATGATTCCGCGAAAGATTGTGCTTACATTCACAGTCCACATAAGTTTTTACACCAAAATAATGGATTTTGAAGAATAATAAAGCACTATAAGTTCAATTCCAAAACTTATAGTGCTGGATATCTTCGACATCTTATTGACCTTTTGATTTCCGTCTTCTGCCATCAATTAAATTCAGTAAAGGACGGTAATTTGTGCTGATCAATCCCGTTACTTCCACTAAAAGTTCAACGAGTACGAGTAAAGCGATGATGAGAACAGATGAACCCCAGATAGTGGAACGGGAGAAAATAATGGCCGCTAAGCTAAAGAGTCCACTTAGTAAATAAATGACGATCACGGACTGACGATGGGTAAAACCTAACCGGATTAAACAGTGATGCAAGTGATATTTGTCCGGTGCGGTTAACGGTTTACCATTTACCAAACGACGAATGATCGCGAATGTCGTATCGATAATTGGTATCGCTAAAACAATAATCGGAATGATTAACGAGAGAATCGTAGCACTTTTTGTAAACCCGAGGATCGCTATGATGCTAATGATGTATCCTAAAAATAAGGATCCGGTATCTCCCATGAAAATTTTAGCCGGGTAAAAGTTGTAGACTAAAAATCCTAAGGTGCTTCCTAAGATTAAAAGTGCGACAAATGTAGCTACGATATTCCCTAATGAAAAAGCCAGGGTTGAAATGGAAATTAAGGCAATGGATGATACGCCGGCAGCTAATCCATCTAATCCGTCGATTAAATTGATGGCATTGGTAATGGCCACGATCCAAAAGACGGTAATGGGAATCGCTAAATATCCAAATTCAATAATTTCTCCATTAGGAACGGTGATATAGTTTATTTGAATTCCAGCTAGTACCGGTATCAAAGCCGCTCCTATTTGACCGAGGAATTTAACTTTTGCTGATAATGAGTAAATATCGTCCAGTATCCCCAGTATAACGATTGCTGTTGCACCAAGTATAATTGGCCAAATATCAATCATATCCGGTGGAAATAATGCGACACCGATCAAAAAACTGAAATATATAGAGAGACCGCCAAGTCTCGGCATCATTTCAGTATGTACTTTTCTATCATTCGGTTTATCTATTGCACCAATTTTAATAGACAGTTTCTTTATTAAAGGTGTTATCATCAAAGCAATTAAAAAGGTAACTAATATTGGAATGAGGAACTGCATATATTTTCCTCCTTATTTTCCGTGTGGAAAGCATAAAATGGCATTCTATCAAACTATTTTAAACTGAATTCATTATATAAGAATTCCTGAAAAAATCAAGGAAATTCCCGGTTAATTCATGAAAATGTAATTAAAATGACATCATTTTGCAAATGGTTTTTATTTTTTGATTTGAAAAACATTTTGAGTCGAATCATTTCCAAAATACCGAACATGTGCAGTTTGTAGTTTTCATAAAGTTAGACGAACAAGGGAAATAAAGGTTACATGGTTCATTAAATCTTAAACATTTTTTATATAGGTGACTTTCTCTGATAATAAGATTCATTACTTGAGCTAAACAGATATAACGTGTAGCTTAACCCGGTCTTCAATTTTTAATCTGTGGTATAATCGGTTGGTCTCTTTATCAGAGTGGTAATACACTTGATAAGCATCTATATTTTCCAAATTCGACCATTCGCGATAAAATATATAGGAGTCAAACTGATTACGCGTTATAGGACCGTACTGACTTTAGAAGGATGTGATATTTTGCTAAATTTGTATAAAAATGAATGGAATTTATTTAAACAAAGTTACTGGAAAATGTTTGTTATGTTTTTCGTTTTATTTATCGGCAGCAGTGTAGCTAGTTATTTTCTCTTTTTAGGGAAAGAAGACGAATTAACGTTTTTATTAATTAAGATTCAGGAAATGTTTATCGAGAAGGGGCTATTTGACTTAGATATGTCAAGTTTTGAATTAGCGATAATGCTTTTGAAAAACAATGCTACTGCCAGTTTCATCATTTATGCAACGGGCATTATCCCGTTATTTATTCCAGCTATCTTTATTATTATTGGTAATGGTGCTTTAGCCGGAATCGTATTTGCCAGTATGAAAACAGCTGGTCAAGGAATTTTGTTGCCAATTTTAACAGGGATTGTGCCCCACGGTATTTTTGAAATACCGGCGATTGTTTTATCTGCCAGTCTAGCTTTCTATGTCAGTGCTGGAATCATTCGGAAAATCGTGCGGGAGGACTTTTCTTTGCGAGAGTGCCTATTTAACTCTGCGAAAACTTTTCTTCTCGTTGTACTGCCGCTCCTGGTTATCGCCGCTTTTGTTGAGGCGTATATTTCGCCAGCTCTTATGCGGATGGCGGGGCTTTAGTACTGGGATCGTCGTAAAGCATATCATGCTTGTTACAGATATAACATAAAAACTCAAAAGTTGCTTGAAATAGAAAAGATGCGGTCTAATAAGTCCTAAAAAAACAATGCAAGCGGAAGGAATCTTTTTCCTTTTCCACTTGCATTGTTTGTTTTCATCGAAAGGTAGCTTAAGAAGGTTTGCTACCTGAAGAATGTTTTACAATGGCCAAATTCCAAACTGAGGGTCATGCATATGCCCATTCTCTAAATGTTTATTTTAATTTGCGAAGGACGTTGATGAGGAATGCGATGATACCTAATACTGTGAGGGTTGCACCGAAGGCAACCAGAGGGTAAATAGACATTCCTGCAGCAATTAACAGCGCAAGTGCAATCATCATGATCGGTAAGCCAATGTTATGGAGCCAGAAATGCAGTTTCGCCCAGATGTTGTTCTCTAAATCCGGAAAAACGTGATAAATAAGACCGATAATGCCTAATGTCGCCCAGCCGAGAAGATTCACATGGGCATGAACACCGGTTAATACGTAATCGCCTGCGACGGACATATAATAACCGAGCAACACACCGATGACTAAATACACCGCGGCAATCTTAATTAACGTTTTCCCCATAGTTGTTTTCAACTCCCTGTTAATAATGGAAGACCGGAAATCAACCAATATTTCGAAACGACCTTTTGAGTACGTTTACATTTTTTGTGGGCGGACAGCACCTCCAATATCCTGTTGTTATAATATATGCTTGCATTTTGCAGAGTCACCACATATTTTGGGATTTTTCCGACATCGTCTTTAGTTGGGGATTTCTTTTGAGGATTACACAAGTCAGTTTATGCGCGAGAGATTCTGGGGTTATCGCGAAAGGAACAGCTGGATTCGCGAGATTAATTATTTTAAATGCGAAAGGATGAACGGATTTCGAGAAATGATACTTCATGGTCGCGAAATCATGTTATCTTAATCACAAAACATGAGTGGGGGTGGAAAATCTTGGGGTGCTTTTCTTCCGAAGAAAAGGACGGAGAAGGAATTTTCATGATTAAATAACCAATTTCCTTTAATATTTGTCTAAAAGTCTTCCTGACTATTGATCAGTTTGTGAAATACTTATATTACTTCCGCGAATGGAGGCATAGTTTTCGCGTTTGAATCCTACTTTTTTGCATTTTTAACAGGATGTTTCGGGGTTAAAAAAGCTACTTTCGTGTTTTTGTAAACTATTTTCGCGAATTGCCCTCCACTTTTTGCGATTTGCACCTGATGTTTCGCGTCTGCAACATGACAACTAACTATCTGTCCTTTTTAACGAACAACCTCTCGTAACTTTTCAGGTATCTCTTTATATTGCAGCACGTATTTTCTGCCGGAAGTTTCCCCTATAAACTCATATCCAGCCTTTTTGAGCAGACGGTTCATTTTGTCTTTCGAAGTCACCTGTAAAAAGTCACGGCCTTCCTGATTTGTGATCGTATGGTTAACTAACAGATAATAGTCATTCAAGGCATGTAAGTAATCGTCAGAACCCGCATAATGGCATTTCGGGCATGTCCATTTTCCGTGGCGTTCATTCATCGGGGTATAGGGACAATGAGGACATAGAACACCCTTAAGTAGCTCGGAGTAGGAAACAGCGAATGTTTCTAACACATTCCGTTGTAGAGGTCGATGGCTTGCTAATAAGCGTTGGACTAAGTATTCCAACTGCCGTTTCCCCAAGACTGGCGTGCGAACCTGGCTATAAATTTCATGGATTTTCGGCAAAATATTGGAACTGGAAACCACGTTTTTGTACAACTCGGTGTTTTCGGACTGATTTCGAATTACTGTTGTAGGAGAGCTAAATACTGCAAAGGAGTGAATCGGTATTTTCGGGAAGTTATTTTGTTGCAACCAGTTGTGAAGCTGCAGTCCATGCCGCTGTGCCTGGGTGAGCGGATTTTCATCAATGACTTTCTCGCTACCATCCGCCTGGACTTGAACGAGTTGATCAAACTCATTGAAATAAACTTCCCCTTTGTAATTTTTCACTTCTAAATTTAAGATGAAGCAATTTGTCAGGATCAGAATATCGATCTGGAAAAAACCGATCGAGTCATGCAGGCGCAAGTTATGGAAAATACGGAACTGATTTTGAGGCAGGAATTTCACATGGTGAAATACCTCTCGCTCACCGGAAACACCTGCTAGCCCTTGATTTAAGCGATTAGTAATCTCCATTTTTCCCGGATGATCCGGTAACACCCGGCGATCCAATGCCTGGAGCTGTTGAATATCCAACGGAATTGAAAATGGCTTGTCGATCATTCCATACTCTCCTTACGTAAATATTTGGCTTTATTTTAGCAAATACGCATAGACAAGTCTATCAATTAACAATTTTCTGATATTAACTTTTGTGAGATTGTGAATTAACTTATTAACTCTCGCGAAAATTTTATATCTTTCGTGATTTGAACCGATTCTTTCGCATTTTACAGCTTCTCTTTCGCGATTAGATATCCCTGTTTCGCGAATCGACTCCTAACTTTCGCATTTTGAACGAGAACTTTCGCGCAATCTCCCGTAAATTTCGCGGATTCACCTGCACGCAACTTAACTTAGATTTCTCCCCCCTCTATCTCCCAAACACTTCCAATCCCCAATTTCATCTAAAATTCCCTTCATATTATTGGTATAATAAAAAGATGAGTATTTTTCACCAGTTTATATTAAGAACGGATTCGAAGAGCCGGTGTGAGGAGGGTTCCCATGGCTAATCAGATTGTGGCGGGATATGAGATCCAATCATTTGCGGAACAAGTGGCCAGGGCCATGAATCCACAACAAACCGAAGACCGAAAAGCGGTTGAAAAAGGATACATCTTATACAGCCAGGGCATGGTCCGTTCATCGAAACGGTTTGGTGCAAAGATCCTTGCCGTTGTTCAAGATGTTGTTCCGTGTCAAGTCAATTTAAATTTAAAATCCCCATTGTTAAGCATGTGTAGCTGTCCAGGTAATGGACTTTGTCGGCATATATTAGCAGTATTTTTCCATTATTACTCATTGCACTATAGCGTCTCCCAGTGGTTGAATCAGTGGAAAGGAGAGGGTGAACAAGTCTCCGACAAGCAAGAACAAACGAACGCCCCTTCCGATAAGAAAAACTGGTATCATCACTGGGTGGCGGTAACGGACTCTATTTTAGAAAATGAATTAGATGGTGCAATCGAGCTTTTTCCATTCCTAATCAGTTTCAGGCTCCAAAATGTTTTATACGAATTAGAAAAAATGGAACCGACCAAAAAAAATGAAGTCAACGAATATTTACTAGTTACGAATTTACATTTATTAAATAAGCTGATGCACATCTTTGTAGAAAGTCCTTATAGTTTTCAGGAATTTGAAGATACGTGTCGTTCGGCAATGGCAACAATTTTCCATAATATCGAAGAGGCGATTGACCTTCTTCCCCGCTCCATTTCTTTTACAACGGAGCCCTTTGCTACATCCATTCGCAAAGAATTTCAAGAAGTTTTATTTTGGGAAGGACCATTTCGGCGGGATGTATTACTTGTCTACTGGGATTTTTGGAGTAAGGTGATGCACCACAACGAGGAACTGCTGCAAGATGAATTACGACTCGCAGAAGAAATGGCCAGAAAAAGTAATCCAAATTCATTATGGTCACTAGCTTATTCATTTCTCCTCGCCTTAAGTAATCGGATGGAAGAGGCAACAACGGTGCTTGAGCGGGCAGGCTTATCCAATTTCCAGTATGTCTTTTTCTGGCTCGAGTATTTTGCAGCTCTTGGCTACTACGAAAAGTTTGGTGCATTGATTCCTTTCTTTTTAAAACATGTTGAAAATTTTATGAATCTAATCCCATTCATGGAAGCCCGAAATTATTTTGATAGTGTCAAAAATGATTTGCGCAGCTATTGTCAGCGGACGAATCAGCCCGATTTATATGAGACCATCTTATTTAAAATGTTGCCGCACAGTACGCGAAAGCTTATTCATTTTTATCATGAAATAGGCGTTTATCGGCGCATGGTCGATTTTATCATGGTGACGGATCAGCCGGTGGCTGTGTTAACACCGGAACAGCTGGAAACGATTCAAAAAGAAGATCCCGAGAGCCTCTTGCCCCTTTACCATCAAGAAGTGGATCGCAACATTGCCGAAAAAAATCGGGAAAACTATAAGCAGGCCGTTTACTATTTGCAACAAATCAAAGCGATTTATCATTCGCTTCAACAGGGTGAAATATGGCGCATCTATTTTGAAAAACTTCTGCACATGCACCAGCGTCTCCGTGCCTTTAAAGAAGAATGTCGGAAAGGAAAATTGATCGATGGTTAAACTTCTCCAGGTAAACATCCACTGTAAATGGCAGACGAATGGAGCCATTTTCCTTTATGGAACGGAAGAAGGCTATCCAATCAGCCCCAATCACTGGCTGCCCCTGCTGTTTCAGTGGCATCGTTCAAGTTTTTATGGGACACAACTAAACACGATGAGGTTTAAATATCCTACTAAAGAATTGGTTTCAACTGCCGAAGGGGTCGTTCTCGATGCGTACCAGGCGCTAGAGTTTTTCGGTAGGAAACCGTTTAACCAATTTGTGCAATGGGAATGGGATGCGTTCACTGAGCGCCTTTTTGCAATTGCACCGATAATGCTGGAAGCCGTACAATCCGAAAAATGGACACCTGATTTTAACCGCTGGCAGGAAGGTGCGTTTCAATGGAAAGTGCCTGATGATGTTTGGGAGCAATTGCCGGAAGACTTGCTGGTAGATCCTTTTGTGGAGATAACGGATGTTGTTGTGCAAAAACATCATCGTCTCGTTCCACTCGATGAAAATACAACAGAAAGAATTCCTGGATACAAGCCATTTCTGCAACAATTGCGAAACGGGGAGCCTATTTCTGGAAAAGAATGGATAGAATACTGGTTCCATGAAGGAGTAGAGGGATATTTACGAAAGAAACCGGATATCGCAGAGAAATGGCAGACGCGAAAGGCGATTTTAGAAAAGGCGATTGAAGAGGGACAACCTTTACCGCGCTTTTTTGATGAGCAAAGTTTTAAACGCTGGGCGGGATTGACCGAAGACGAAATTCCCTACAACTTCGTTTTACAATTAGTAGAACCTCAAGAAGATGGAGATATGTGGAAGTTACGGGCCTTTTTACAAGATCGAGAAACACCGGAAACGTTTGTCCCGCTTGAACAACTGCCGCAGCGCTGGGAACCGTACCGGGAAGATATCGTGGCTATGCAAGAAGGAATTTGTCGGTTATTTCCGTGGCTGGAGAAAGAGTTCAGCGAGTCATCTTTTATTAAAATCAAAGAGGAACTTTTTGAAGAGGAAGCCTGGGAGTTTTTAACATCGGCCAGTGAAGTTTTATTACAGCTAGATATAGAAATTTTGCTGCCGGCCTGGTGGGAAGCATTGAAAAATGCCAATGTGCGCCTGAAAGCCCGGGTGACTTCAACAGACCACAGCCCGTCCTTTGTCGGTTTAGATGCGCTAATGGATTTTGAATGGCGCCTGTCGGTCAATAATGTGGAACTTTCTGAAGAGGAGTTTCACCAGCTCCTTGCTGAAAAGCGAAGGCTCATTCGCATTGGTAACGAATGGGTAAAATTAGATCCGGCCTTTATTAAACAAATTCAAGACATTATGGAAAAAGCAGAAAAAGAGGGAATGCGGGTTCAGGATTTGATTGAACAGCAACTTCTATATGGAGAACAGGATAAGGATGAAGGAGAAATTGATGAAGATAATGATCCGCGCATTTTTTCCCGCATTCAAATTGAACTCCATCCACGCCTCCGCTCTTTTGTCGATCGATTGACGCATTTGGATGAACTACCGGAACAGCCGGTACCGAAGACATTAAACGGGACACTCAGACCGTATCAACAAAAAGGGATGAGCTGGCTTTATTTCTTGAGACAATATCGTTTCGGAGCCGTTTTAGCTGATGATATGGGGCTCGGTAAAACCGTGCAGCTCATTAGTTATTTGTTGTTAGTAAAAGAACGGGAACCAGAAGCTGGACCGACATTAATCATCTGTCCGACGACGGTTCTCGGCAACTGGCAAAAAGAACTCGCCCGTTTTTCTCCCGGGCTTGATGTGTATTTGCATTATGGTCCGGATCGGGCGAAAGGGAAGGAATTTGAAGCGCTACTGGTGAACTCTGGAGAAAAGCCGGATGTCGTGTTAACAACGTATAATTTGTCCCATCTTGATTTTGATGATTTATCCAGTGTTCCCTGGGGGACCATTGTTTTAGACGAGGCCCAGCATATTAAAAACCCGGAAACAAAACAATCCCGGGCGATTCGCAAGTTAAAAGGACAGCACCATATCGCCTTAACGGGAACACCGATGGAAAATCGGTTAACAGAATTATGGGCGATTTTTGATTTTATCAATAAAGGATATCTCGGCTCACTGGCGCGTTTTCAACAACGTTTTGCCACTCCCATTGAACGGGAAAAGGATCAAGATAAAATTCAAGAATTGCGTAATTTAATTAAACCGTTCTTATTGCGACGCACGAAGAAAGATCAAGAAGTCGCTTTGAACCTGCCGGAAAAACTGGAACAGAAGGAATACTGTGCGTTAACTTCCGAACAGGCGGCTTTGTATCAGCAAATTATCGATGATACGTTTAACGAAATTGCCCGGCTAACCGGTTTTGAACGGAAAGGGTATGTGCTCAGGCTTATCAACCAATTGAAACAGCTTTGTGATCATCCAGCGCTCTTCTTGAAGGACTTTGACGATGATCGGAACTGGATTGAGCGTTCCGCCAAGTTAGAAAAATTAGTCGAACTTCTCGATGTCGTGATTGAGCAAGAAGAAAGCGGACTGATTTTCACCCAATATATCGGCATGGGAAAAATGATTCAAACGGTACTGGAGAAACGTTACGGTATCCAGGTTCCCTTTTTACGAGGGAGCACACCGAAAAAACAGCGGGATACGATGGTGGAACAATTCCAAAATCGCAAGTTCCCCATTTTACTCCTGTCTCTGAAAGCTGGCGGTACGGGGCTTAATTTAACGGCGGCCAATCACGTCATTCATTATGATCGCTGGTGGAATCCGGCGGTGGAAAATCAGGCGACGGACCGCGCCTATCGGATCGGGCAGACGAAGTTTGTCCATGTGCATAAATTAATTACGACGGGAACGCTGGAGGAGAAAATCGATGAAATGCTGGAGACGAAACAGGCTTTAAATGATGAGATTATTCAAAGCGATCGCTGGATTACGGACTTGTCGAATGATGATTTGTATCAAATTTTGCGGTTGGATTGATAGGTATTAGAGAAAAGATTTAATAAATATTCCAGACTTTCATCGGATAAAAAATATGGCCTGGAGATCACAACTATTTCCAGGCCATGTAAATTGGAAGGCGTTAGATGAGCGGATATGGAGAGACTACCTTTTTGAGGGTAGTTTACGAGAAGCGGAGGGGAACAGGAATTTTTTTCTTTTTGGTATATCTTTTCTAGGACCTTTTTAGTATAATAGTCTTACGGATAATGTTATAGCATCTCACAATTTTTTCCTACAACCTACTTGTTGACACACTCGTGTGACATGTAAGTAGCAAGCCCACAATTTGATATTGTGGGCTTTCCCATGCAACGAACTTTTCATTTTCCCCCAGTAGTACTGATCATCCATTTTACTCCCCAAGAACATCGCTTATTCCCTTATCGCATTCTATCCTTATTTCCTATTAAACTTTCATTCCCAGTTTATATGATTCCTTTCCTTCTCCATCCTTTGACTGCACTTTTTCCATTCCACTAGCTTAGATTCCTGCTCTGATTTCCCCTTTTCATACGGAAGCAAAGTACTCCTTTTCTGTTTGCCGAAAACTTATTCTTTTGTCAAGTATGTTTTTTCCAACTGTTTGACCCGATTTTCAAGTTCCGCTATTTTTTTGTTGGAATTTCCCACAATCCGGATTAAAAGTTGTACCATTTCTTCGATTTGGAAATGTCGGTTCTGGATTTGCTTCATTCTTCACCTCCTTTAAAGTTTTGCAAAGGGAGACTGCTGCTAAACGAGTGCTGCATCTGCTTTTGGTTCTTGTTGTTCTTGTTGATCTTGTTGCTCTTGCGGGCTTCTACTTAAAAATGTGACATTGTCGCCAATGACTTCCGTCACATAGACCCTTTGCCCATCTTTATTTGTATAAGATCTCGTTTGGATCCGGCCGGTGATACCGATGAGCTGACCTTTCCGGCAATACTGAACCGTATTTTCCGCGACCCGTCGCCAGAGGATACACTGGACAAAGTCCGTGTCAATTTGCCCGGAACTATTCCGGTAGTTTCGATTCACAGCGAGAGTAATGTTTGCCAGCGCAACCCCCTCTGTCGTAAACTTTAATTCCGGGTCCCGGGTCAGCCGACCAACCAGTGTCACTTGGTTGATCAACCCATCTCCTCCTTTCCGGTTGGTACTTTTATATTAGTGAAAAGGACATATCCTTTGCAAACGGCGATTTTTGAAATTTCAAAGGGGGAAAATTCATCATTCCGCGATTTTGCCGCTTGATTTTAGTAAAATTAGTAGCTTTGAGGATTAATTTAAGAAGTTTAGCATAAAGGGCACTTTTTTTATAAATAAATTGTGGGGATTTTCGAGGCTATTTTTAAAAGGAAAATACACCTTAAACCAATGGGCTTAAGGTGTAAGGGGGCTACGATGATATTCCGATTTGCTGTTCGATTTCTTTTTTATATTTTTCAATGTCAACAAACACTTCTTCTAAACGGGATTTTTCTGCCGCAAACGCCATTACATGACTCTGGACGGAAACTTCTGCAGACGTCAATACCTCTTCTCTTTCTCCACGCATGATTTCTACAAATTGATCCATCATCTTATAATCTCCACCGCCATGGCCGCCTTCGGAAACTTCCGGACGGATGATGACTGGATCTTTTTTTCCAAACTGATACACTTCAATTTCGTTCTTCTCCATATGACCGCGGATTTCCCCGTACGTTCCCATAATTTTAATCGTTCGCGAAATATCGTGGGTGAAGGCAGAAATGTTAAAGGTAGCCGTAATGCCGTCTTCAAATTGAATAATGATCGACATATGGTCCACGACATTGTTATCTGACTTGAATACGCACCGGCCGTAATCACTCGTTTCAAGGACTTTGAATAATTCCTCTTTCGTTTCGGCATTCGTGACAACGGATGTGGGCCACTTCCCTAATTGATAGCCGTAAATAAGGGTAGCCGAATACGGGCAGGTGTTTTGTAACGGGCAGTGGACGCAATAAGCGGCGGCACCTTCCGGGTGATTTTCTTCGGTGAAAAATTTCAAGTTACCAAAGGCGGCAATTTTCGTTGCTTTTTTGTTCAGAAGCCAGACCAGAATATCCATATCATGACAGCTTTTAGCCAGTACTAGCGGACTTGACGTATTGGCATTGCGCCAGTTTCCACGGACATAGCTATGGGCAAAATGGAAAAATCCGATATTTTCATTGTGCTGAACCGTCACTACTTCACCGATTTTCTTCTCATCGAGCAGTTGTTTAATCGTGGAAAAAAAGGGCGTATAACGTAAAACATGAGAGACGATCACTTTTCGATCGTATTTTTTGGCAAGCTGAGCAATCTGGATCGATTCATCCAGTCGATTGGACATCGGTTTTTCTAATAAAAGATGATATCCTTTTTCCAAAGCCGCTTTTGCCGGAGCAAAATGGTCCGCATCACTTGTTGCGATGATGATGCAATCACAGAACTTGGGTAGAGCGAGCAGTTCCTCCCACGTTTTAAAAGCATATCGGGGATGGATGTTGTGCGTTTTGATAACTTCCTGGCGCTTTTCATCATCGGGCTCTGCCACCGCCACGAGGCGAATTTTTTCCGGATGCTTTTCGATATATGTTCCGTATACATCTTTCCCGCGCTGTCCCGCACCGATAAGCGCAACCTCCAGAGGTTTCATGTATGGCCTCCTTTCAAAGCTTGAAAGCGTTTCATCAAAATTTATTCTATCATAGAAAATTACGTATTTTCGTTCTTTTATCAAAAAAGCCAGCACCTTTTGACAAGGTACTGGCTTTTGTTGGCGATTTATGAATACTGCTCCTTCACGATTTCCAGTATTCCTTTTTTCATTAAGTATTTTTCTGGCGCCAGGAAGGTGACGGTGACGACACCAGGATGACGGCCGATTTCGATTGATCCAGTAATTGTCGCTCTATTCATCACTTCCGGAACGGAGATATCAAAAAATTTTGCCGCCCGTTCCATTCCGTTCGTTGTCGCTTCATTCAGATTCGCACCGGTTCCGATGAAGGAAATCGGGAGTGATTCCTCAATTTCTGCAACGCCCCACTGCTTTGCAAGTTTCTTTGCTTTCTCTTTTTCTTCACGACTAAATGGTTTGGCTAGATAAGGCAGGTCTTCTTCAACGGGAAGTAATATTGGTCCTTCAATTTGGAGATTTTTAATGACATCCACCTTCAATGTGACGATCCCGGCAACATCGGTCGTATGTCCCGCAATTTCACCATCCCCCTGCATGGCGTGCATGTCGCCCAGGTATACACCGCCACCGGGGACTTTTACTGGACAGATAACGACCGCTCCTTCCCGCACCCGATTAATGTCCATATGACCATCGGTTCGGTCTGCTAATTGTTCTTTTGTGATACCGAATTCATGAGGAGCCTCGATTAGCGCCTGTCCAAAATCACCTGCATTGTGCGAGTCGGGCATCGGTCTTGCCGGCATTGTTCCGAGCTGACCGAGAAATGGTCGAATTCTGGCGATCGTGCCAACCATATCGTGGGGCGCAAAGGTGACGATTGGGTTTTGAATAGAGTTTTCCGGTGTGCACATATATGTTCGTCCATCCTGAGCTACCTTTTCCGCAGCTTCCTTGTGTAATGTCACCCCGAGCGTTTTTTCATCATTAAAGGCCATTGTGTACGCATGGGTAAACGTGAACGGTGTGATTTCAGCATCGCAGTTTTTACAGTGGATCGCCTTTTCGCCAATGCCTTTAATGACTGTCTCCGGGTTAACGGTTTCGCAATTCGGACATTGGGCCGCGACAAACGGATCGCCTAGAAATCTTCCTTCCACGGGTTTGTCGTTTCCCGATGCAGTGACGATCGATGTGACGCGAATCGTCTCAATTTTTATGGCAATCGCATCACCCACTTCCGCACCTTCTACATAGACAGGCTTTGTTACCTCATGTCCTCCCTTTAAAGCCGGAGTAATCATCGGTCCCCAGCAACCGGGCGTTGTATTGGCGACAATATACCCACCGTCTTTGACGGCATATTCCATTTTTTCATTCGGGTCTAAAACGCCGTCCGTAAATGTATTGACATATACCGTTTGTTTGACCATGAAATCACTCCCCCTTTTTTTAAGAAATATTTTAATAGTTTCTAAAAGCGTATACAATATATTTTATGTGGCTTGTTTAATTGCATGACAAGCTTTTTCCCGGGATTATTTATGGTAATAGCATTTAATGTAGGGGGGAAATGGCGAATCTTTCGCGAAATATACTAGTATTTATACGAAAGAAAGTAATCGTGTCGCGAGAACTCAAATATACTCCGCGAATATACCTTCTTCTTTTGCGAGACTGCGGGAAATAATCGCGAAAGGGCTTATTCATTTCACGAAAGATCCGCGAAACCATGCTTTTTTTCACATGATTTTACCTATTCCTTAGCAGGATAATTGCTTCGGTGTATCTAATTAGGTAAATGGTCATTGTTCGTTGACGAACCCTTTCTATTTTCGTGCTGAATATGAATGAATTCTATATTTTTAATCCGGTTTCCAGTAAAATAAAGTTAAAGGAATTTGGGGTGGGAAAATGAAAACTTTTAAATTAGTATCTTTTCGCATGAAGGATAAACAGGGAAAAAGAATACAGATTCCCTTTGAGGACGGTTTAATTATTAACAATGAAAATGAAAAACGAACGTGGATGCTTGAGCTTTTTTTCAAGAAAGAATACTTGCATCATTTTGATGAGTATGAGAATCACGAGGAATTTCCGGTTTCGGTTATTATCACCCGGCAGGATAATGATCCGGCATTTTTCGATGTCAAGATCGTGTCGCGAAAAATCATCGATGAATATGTCACAGTTTTAATGGAGGGGAAGATTCGCCGGAAAGATCACCGGTATGCCGAGAAGTTATTGGAGACTTTAATTGAAGAAGGGTTATCTGGCGAAGCGCTATTGACCGCCTTTAAAAAGGAAATGGCTGAACAAAGGAACAAAGCCAAACGCTGAAAAAAAGAAAAAGAGACAGGGATGCCCCTGTCTTTTTGTATGTTCAGACTTGATTTACGTTCAAAAATTATTCATCCTTCGTATCGTTATCCTGGATATCTTCCGCATCCTCAATTAAATCTTCGTTATTTTCACCATCATTGACATTATCATTAGCACCATTTCCGTCGGGAGGTGCTCCATTCCCGCCGTTATTCACTCCACCCTGACCTCCGCCGCTGTTCTCGCCACCCATGCCTGCGTCACCATTGTTATCATTCACGTTATCGTTTACGTCATCATTGAGATCCTCATCGATAACGCCGTTGTCATCTTCTATGTTTACATCGTCATTCGTCTCTTGTGGATCTTCATCATTGTTGGCACAGCCTGCTAGTAGCAGCATGGAAAGAATCAGGGAACCTAAAATTTTGCCTAATTTTTTTAAATTCATCGTACTACTCCTTTCCGACTATTTGACCAAACTTGGTCTGTGAATTAGGATACCCAAATTTGCAAGAGAAATTTCATTTTCATCTTGAATAAAATGACTGCTATTTTCAATCACAGGAAAATCCGTCGGAGAGGATAATCACTGATGTAAGTGTATTCGTTAAAATCAGGTGAATTTTTTCAGGGATTTATGGCATGCTTATACCATCACATGGAAGGAGGTAATGATGGAGGATTGCTATTTGCAAAACAGGAGAAGAAAATCGCGAAAGTTCACATTTTTTTCGCGAGAGTATGGGGATAATACACGAGAGATTGAAGGAAAGTCGCGAAAGATGGAAGATGATTCACGAAAAGCATGTGATAATTCGCGAAAGATAATTTTTAAAACGCGAAAGTTATATACTTTTTTCACAAGAAAATATGATGAGGCGGGGCCTTCGAATGGGAATGTCAATGAGTTTATGCGCTATTTATCGATCTGTAATTGCGAAATCGCGGTGGAAAGCCGCGAAAATTCACGATTGGTGCGCGAGAATACCATAGAATTTCGCGAAAAGATTTCGGACAACCGTGAAAGTGAAATCATGAATCGCGAAAGTCCAGCATCAAAGAGCGAAAGGTAAATATAAATTTCATAAAAAATATGGATTAGAGTATTTATTTGGCAACAGCTGCATCAATCACAAAATATACAAAAAAACAGTCCGTAAAGACTGTTTTACACATTCCATTATTCTTCTGCATCGCCTAGTGCGAACATGATCTCGGCTTCGCAGGCGACTTCTCCGTCCACGGTGGCAATGCCTTTTCCTTTACCGATTTTGCCGCGGTAGCGAATGATTTCCACTTCCAAACGCAATTGATCGCCAGGGCGAACCTGTCTGCGGAAGCGGCATTTATCGATACCGGCAAAAAAAGCGAGGCGGCCTTTGTTTTCTTCCATACTTAACAGAGCGACAGCACCGACCTGTGCCAGGGCTTCCACAATTAACACACCTGGCATTACCGCATATTGAGGAAAGTGGCCTTGAAAAAAGGGTTCGTTGGCAGAAACATTTTTCAATCCGACCGCACGTTTTCCTTCGTCAATTTCCACAACTTTGTCAACGAGTAAAAACGGATAACGGTGGGGAATGATTGCTTTGATTTTTTCGATATCGAGCATAGTTCCTCCTTCGGGTTTTACCCCTTCACTATTTTATTCGTCGGTTGTTCCTTCGAAAATAATATCATAAATATGCGTCCATGTCTCAACTTTTAATGCATCCTTTGGATCGCCTTCACCAATGACCCCATAACCGAGCATGGCGCCGAGTAAGGCAAAGACTGCCATTAAAATCGGAATGATAATTAATCGCAGCCAGATCGGTATCAAGCGGATTCTCGGCTTTTTCTTTCTTTTCTTCCGTTTACCCTCTTCCGGTTGTACGTCCCTGTCGGATTGTACTCCATTCATTTCTTCTTTTCTGCGCTCTGAACGCAATAAGACTCGTTCTTCCATTTGTTCCACCCTCAAAACCCTTTTTTCCAAGATTTGACCGATAAGTTTCTCGTTTCATCCGTATTCTTTACATTCCAATTCCATTTATTGAGATGTAAATATAACCAATGTTCGTATTACCGATATATTCATACTTCCAATTCGTTATTCGCAAAGCCAATACTTTTATCCTTATCGAATGCCATTAACCAGCCCAAACATCTGATCCGCTAAGGAAATGGCACGTGCCTGGAATTGGTAAGCGCGCTGGGTTTGAATCAAGTTCGTGAATTCTTCCGTTAAATCGACATTCGACCGCTCTAAAGCGCCCTGTTTCAGAGCAATTTGATTCCGTTCGGCGCCTGTCAAGTTCGTGAGCACGGCATCTTCCGTCACGTTCAACTCCGCCAGGTTATCCGGGAAACGCAACAAGTTTTTCCCGGCTTGCATGAGAAATTGTGGCTTTGTGACGTGAACGACTCCTAAATTCACATCGAAAGCCCCATTTGCTCCAGTCAATCGCAGCGTTCCGCCAGGCAATAAGGAGATATCAGTAATTTCACCATTATAAACGATCGGTTGATCATTTTCATCTAATACGAAATGACCGTCGGCGGTAACTAAGGCCATTTCATTATCCCCGATGGGCGATAAATAAAAGGAACCGTCACGGGTATAATGAACTTCTGCTTCGCCGTCTTGCTGGACTAAAACTTTCAAATATTGATGCTCTCTGGTAAAGGCAAAGTCGAGTTTGCGGTCCGTCTGGACGATAGTCCCTTGAGTTTCATCACTCTGTACTTGAGCGATTTTTGCACCAATTCCTTGTCGGATGCCGTGGGGTGTCCGGCGACCAACTTCCCGGCTAGGATCTGCCTGGTTATTAATTTGTTGAAAAAGCAAATCAGAAAAGGGAGCCGTTTTCCGTTTATAACCCGTTGTTTCGACATTCGCGATATTGCTGCTAATCACATCTAATTGGTATTGCAACTGCTTCATCGTATTATGTGCTGTGATCATCATCCGGTTCATCATATCACCTCAAATCTGAAGTGGATTACGGTCCAATTTTGCCAATTTCATTGACGGCTTTATCCATACTGCGGTCATAAGCCTGCAGAACTTTTTGGTTCGCTTCAAAGGTGCGGAAGGCATTTAGCATTGAAGTCATCGTTTGTGTCGGATCGACGTTCGATTGTTCCAATGCAGCCTGTCTCACGGAAAAGGTGACTCCGTCCGCATCATAGGCTGAAGGTAGGGCTGCACCGGTTGTTAACGAATAAAAACCATTACCTTCTTTTACAAGTTCATTTGGATTTTCTGCCAGGGCAATCCCAAGACGGGCGACCGGTTCTCCATTTTCAATAATCCAGCCATCATCCAGCACTTGAAACTCGGGGCTCGTTAGCTGAATCCGGTTCCCGTTCACATCTAACACGAAATGACCGGATGCTGTCGTTAAAAAGCCGTTCGCATCCAGCGTGAAATTTCCGTTGCGGGTGTAAAAATTCCCGCCTGCCTCATCCGGGTTTTCAATTGTAAAAAAGATCGAACCGAGAATGCCTTCGTCACTAACCGGCATGATTCCATTTTCTAAAGCGAGATCCGTCGTTAGACCTGTCGCTTTAATCACGCCTTGTTCGAAATTCGGGGTCGCTTCTTGCATGTAAACACCGGTATTGATACTACCAACCGGACGCATGTCCGTTCGGCTCGGTGCCTGCCCTTTTTGCAAGTGTGAAATGAGCATTTCCGGAAAAGCTCTTAACGAATTTTGATCCGCTTTATATCCCGGCGTATTTGTATTGGCTAAATTATTCGTGAGCATTTCCATCGTTCTCTGCTGGGCAAGCATGCCGGATGCGGCTGTATAAAACCCACGAAACATGATGTTCACCTACCCGTTTTCAGTCAAACTATCATCCATCTATGGTATGAATAATCAATCTCAATTTTCCCAAACGAATTAGACTACTTCCTTATATTATAAATGATTTTTCAAAAAACGACATAAATTTTCATGAATTTGTCATCATTTGACAAATTTTTGCTAGTGGAAACTAGTCAAAAAGAATGGAATCCCGGACAATTTATTGACTGTCCAGGGCATGTTTTCCTAAAACAAATCCGCCAATCAAACCGGAGTTGCCATCGAGTCCTGGTGGTACGATATAATAATCAATATCCTCATCTACATGGGGAAGCGAGATATACTCATTCAGGAACTGTTTCACTTTTTCCCGGATAAGCTGGAAAATAATTCTTTGTTTTGATACACCACCGCCGATAATAATGCGCTCCGGCATCAAAATTAAAATGTAATTCACAAGGGCTTGCGCGATATAATATGCTTCAAGTTCCCATACATCCTTTTTATCGGCAAGTTCTACTCCTTTTTTCCCCCACCGCTTTTCAATGGCCGGTCCCGAAGCCATTCCTTCGAGACAGTCGCCATGGTTCGGACAGATTCCGGGAAAATCATCATCTGGATGACGTCTGACGAGAATATGCCCCATTTCTGGATGGGAAATCCCTTCCAGGAGCTCGTTATTGACGATTGCACCGGCGCCAATTCCGGTGCCAATTGTCATGTACAGACAGCTAGTTAACCCTTTTGCGGCACCAAAGGTTTTTTCACCGAGGGCTGCTGCATTCACATCCGTCGTAAAGCCAACCGGGATTTGCAAAGCCTCTCGAATCGTTTGTAAAAACGGATAGTTGCGCCAGGCGAGTTTCGGCGTGTTTAAAATCGAACCGTATGTAGGACTCGTTTTCCGGATATCTACCGGACCGAAAGAGCCGATACCGAGCGCATCGACATGATGCTGCTGGAAATATCGAATGACTTCGGGAATTGTTTCCTCCGGTGTTTTCGTCGGTATCGTAAGCGAATCGATAATTTCCCCTTTTTCATTACCGATGCCGAGGACAAATTTTGTGCCCCCGGCTTCAATGGATCCGAGCTTCAATTTTTCCACCTCTTTTTACAGCAAAATTCGCCCTTTAATATTGAACCCAATCTCGGCATATAACCATGGTGAAAATTAAGGATGGGAAACGATCAATTGTAAGTTTCCGGCAAGAGAAAAGTCATTGACGGTTGCAGGTAAAATAAAGTGTTCGCCTTTTGCTACTGGATAAGATTGTCCGTTTACGACAAGCTCTCCTTCACCTTCAAGCACACTAAAGAGCATGAATGCTTCTTCTTGCTTGGCATCGAAATTCCCAGCAATATCCCATTTGTAGACGGAAAAATAGTCTCCACGGATAAATGTGGTGATTTCGGCATCCTGTCTTTTTTCGACAGTTATCTCTAATTGTGGATCTTGATGCGGAACCGTAGTTACTTCTAGGGATTTTTCGATATGCAATTCGCGTTTATTGCCATTTTGGTCAACACGATCATAATCGTAGACCCGGTATGTCGTATCGGAACTTTGCTGGGTTTCTAAAATCAAACTGCCTTCACAAAGGGCATGGATCGTGCCGCTTGGTACAAAGAGGAAATCTCCCGGTTTAATCGGAACGCGGCGTAATAAAGTATCCCACTGGCCTTCTTCAATCAATTTTTGTAATTCTTCCTTCGTTTGAGCTGTATGACCGTACACAACTTCAGCGCCTTCTTTACAATCGATCACATACCAGCATTCGGTTTTCCCGAGCTCACCATTTTCGTATTTTTCTGCATAAGTATCATCCGGGTGAACTTGCACGGAAAGATCGGCATTGGCGTCTAAAATTTTTACTAATAAAGGAAATACTTTCCCTTCCATATTGCCAAACAATTCGCGATTCGTATTCCACAAATCACCTAACGACTTTCCAGCAAATGTTCCGTTTTTCACAATACTTTCCCCATTCGGGTGACCAGAAATCCCCCAGCACTCGCCGGTTCGGTCAGATGGAATGTCATAATGAAATTGGTCTTTTAAGGCCGCCCCGCCCCAAATACGCTCTTTAAATACAGGTTGTAAAAATAATGGCTCTGTCAAAATCATTACCTCCAGTATGTCGTTATCGAAAAGTAGTGATGAAATTTACCATGATCGTGTTACATGTGTTTTATTGAAATAGTTTATCTATATGGATTCTTTTTCCAGAAACTTATGTAACAAAATTATATCATTATTATATCTGTAATCGAGACGAAAATTTAGGATACTTCCCCTATTTTGGAGATTGATTGCATGGTTCTTGATCTTTTTAAAAACAAAAAGCCATCAATCTCCAATTTTACGAGTAAAGCTGGAGATGAATGGCTTTTTCGATTATGAAGTATGACGGCGCGGTAGGCGGTCAATGTTTTCAAGCATTAATCCGGTTCCGACAGCGACACAATCCATCGGGTTTTCCGCAACAAATACGGGGACTTTTAATTCTTCAGCAAGCAATGTATCGATACCGTGGAGCAATGCGCCACCACCCGTTAAAATGACACCGCGATCGATAATATCCGCAGAAAGTTCGGGAGGCGTTTTTTCCAGTACGCTTTTAGCTGCCTGAACAACTTCGTAAATCGATTCCCGCACGGCTTCTTCAATTTCTGCCGAGTGAATCGTAATGGTTCGCGGTAGACCCGATACTAAGTCCCGACCACGAATATCCATTTCTTCTTTTCTGGCGTTCGGGAAGGCGGTACCGATGTTCACCTTGACATCTTCTGCCGTCCGTTCACCGATGAGTAATTTATAACGGCGTTTGATGTATTGCAAAATATCTTCATCGAACTGGTTACCGGCCGTTTTGATCGATGCGGATGTTACGATATCCCCCATCGATAAAACAGCGATATCGGATGTTCCCCCACCGATATCGATGACCATATTTCCGCTCGGCTGGAAAATATCCATTCCGGCACCGATTGCCGCTACTTTCGGCTCTTCTTCGAGATAAACCCGCTTTCCACCGCTCTTTTCTGCAACTTCACGGATCGCTTTTTTCTCAACTTCGGTAATATTCGTTGGGCAGCAAATTAAAATACGCGGTTTGGACAAAAATCCTTTTACTTTTAATTTATTAATAAAATATTTGAGCATTGCTTCCGTAATTTCGAAATCAGCAATGACCCCATCCCGTAGGGGGCGAATCGCTACAATATTTCCTGGAGTTCTCCCCACCATTCTTCGGGCAGATTCACCGACAGCCAGTACCTGTCCAGTATTCCGGTCGATGGCGACAACGGACGGTTCATTTAGAACAATACCCTTACCTTTTACATTGACCACAACATTGGCGGTCCCTAAGTCAATTCCAATATCTTTGGCAAACATAATCCGATTAGCCTCCTAAAATCATCCGATCATAATATCAACCTAATTAAGTATTTTACCACAATATATGTAGAATATGGAAGGTTTTTGTCGACTCTTCTGACTTTTTTTCAAATACTTAACGATTTTGCTCGAATCACTGAATAAATCATATTTTCTGGCTTTTTTCAGAGTGGATCCTACCCATTCCGGAAGATTTTTTTGCAGGCAAAAAAAATAACAGGTGTAGCCCCTGTTACGTTGCCATTTTTATTTTTTTAACATTTCTTTCTTTCGTTTGGCCTGTTTTTGATACTTTAATTTCGTTGCCTCACCACCTCTTAGATGGCGAATCGATTTATGATAATCGAGAATGGCTTTTACTTCGCTAGCCAATTCAGGATTAATCTCCGGCAGGCGTTCCGTTAAATCTTTATGAACCGTACTTTTGGATACGCCAAATTCCTTCGCAATGACGCGAACCGTTTTTCTTGTCTCCACGATATATTTACCTATCTTGAGAGTTCTTTCTTTGATGTAATCGTGCACACCGCTCGCCTCCTATGATTTGGATGGGAGAAGTGTGAAATGAGACACGTGGTTGCTTTGACGAACTGCTGACACGCCCGCATAAAGAAACGGTTCTATAAAATCAATTACTCCTTCTCACCCGGGTTTCATTTATGTATTTTTTGCAAGCATTATGCGGTAGAAAGCGCTGACACTTTCCGTTAGTCATTCATTCATATGTTCACGAGCATCATCTAAGCTGCCTTTCCGCTTCCTCACCTCAAACACTCTCTCCACAATAAAAGACCATATCATTTGATTCCACTAAAATATAGAAAACAAATATTTTAGAGCATGTTCATATAGGCGATATAAAAATCTTCCCACATCACGCTACAGGAAACTGAACGAAGGCCTCTCCCCTCCTTATCTCTATTCCTTTACACGTTAAGAGGTCAGATACCGATTTCCTCTTTTTATAGAAGTATAGTTTTTTATAAAATTATTGCATTCAGTTTCCCGTATATTTTTCGGCATGAAGTTTTATATCGCTAAAGGAAAATGCTCTTTCAGACGGTTTTGTTACAGTTTATTAGCATCGTGCAGGGAATATGCACAAATTTCCCGGTGGACAAGGTTATTTTTTGGAAAAACCTTATTTTTTTCAACATCCCATCATCCATTTGCCGGATGAATCCTCTTTAGCAAAAACGATCAATCGCACCTCATCTCGAATTTATATGAAATTTTTCAAAATATGATTTTTTCGGCTAAAGAAAAAGCCTGTCCGGCTTTTTTCCAGACAGGCCCGTTGTTTTATTCATTTGAAAGGGGATTGTTGCACTTTACCCTTTATTCATCGTCTTCTTCGGTGTCTCGATCAGATGATTCTTCACTGTCTTCGGAATCATCCCGTTCCGAGTCGGAATCACCGCGTTCCGAGTCAGAATCATCTTCAGTTCCTTCATGGTCTCTTTCTTTCTCTTTTAGTGAAGCCTGTTCTTCATTGGCGTTGAGCAACGTTTCCAGCGACTTTTTGAAGTAATCTAGCGGGTTGACCGGAACATCATTTTTCCGGATTTCAAAGTGGGTATGGATGCCAGCTTCTTCATTGAGTAAGCTGCGGCCAGCTTCAGCTAATTTTTGCCCCTGCTTTACTTTTTCACCAGCTTCTACTTGAATATTTTCTACCGCCGAATATTGGGTTTTGACACCGTCCGCATGTTCGATCACGATGACATTCCCGAGCATCGCATCTTCTTCAACACTGACGACGGTACCGCTCATCGCTGCCAGGACATCGAAAGTTTCACCATTTTTAGCAACGATGTCAATTCCCGTATTTGGCTGGAAGCTGTTGCCGTAGTAAAGAAGGGCGGCTTCTTGCTCTTCTTGAGACGCGGTTGCATCATAGAACGGTGTGACAATTTCCACCTCATCTGGATTGGCAACCGGCCATTCGAAGTTTTCTAGTGGCAAGTCAACTTCTAAGGCATCCTCATCGGTAATTCTGCCGAAATTGTTCTCAATCCCCAGCTCCTGATCCTGTGGCTCCTCATTTTCTCTGTTGAATAAGTAAAGGACAGAAGTCAGGATAATTGCTGCGGCTGTGATATAAATCGCCGGAAAGACCCAACGCTTTTTGAAGAAGCGCTTCAAGCCTTGTAAGCGGGAAGATTGTTTCTTTTCTTCCTCTCTCATTTTCATCACCTCAGCAACTATTCTGAACAGAAAGCGAGAATAATATACTCCGAAAAAACACTTTTTTCACATTTTTCAATAATTTTTCTTTATTTTTTGTCGATTTCGCGAAACTATGTTACAATTTTTTAAGTTTTAAGAGAGAAAATCAAAATAAGGCGGGAGCCACTAGTGGTTTTACGCGTTACCATAAAAAAGAATTGGGAGAGGGAAAATGAAAGTTCTTCGCTGGTTGATCAAATTATTACCTTTTCTATACATGGGATTGATCTGGTATTTATCCGATCGCCCGAGTGATGCGGTTGTAAATTTTCCTGCTTATGATGGGCTGATTAAAGAGTCGCTGCATCTTGTGGAATTTGCTATTTTGTACGGACTTTTTGTTTTGTATTTTGCTGTAGATGGAAAGTTGACGAAGAAGACGAATTTATTCGCCGCGATTGTTGCTTGCGGGTACGGTTTTGTGGATGAGCTTCATCAATATTTCGTCCCGAATCGTTCGGCAACGGTCATCGATCTCGTTAAAGATACCGCTGGTGTGATGATCACTTACTGGATCGTATATCGCGGGTATTTTATGGAAAAAAATAAAGTCGGGGAAATGATTAAAGCGGTAGAGCAGATGTTTGCTCGGGAGAAATCAAAGGCATAGAAACAGATAATCCGCACGGATATACAAATTTGAGTGTATAACAATTAAACGATATCCAAAAGCAGAACGATGCCGGGCTAACCGGCATTTTTTCTGCTTTTGGGAGTCGTATCATAAGACGATAACATTTGCGCCAGGTCCTGTGTTGACTCCATGTCTTCCTGAATTTGTATTTTTACAGAAATTTCCTTTTAAACATTTTCTATCGTTCCAATAGTTAAAAATACGGAAATAGGATGTTTCAGGTAATCTATTCCGTAGATTTCATAATATATGGGATATAAATTCAAAATTTATATGGATTGAAATCAAATAGACACATGTATCTATTTATATTTCTCCCGCCAGCTGAAAGCCTTTTTTCGCAACAACGACAGCGATAATCTCATTTATAATCGCAGCCGAGGAAATCGTACCGATAATGATATTGGCTAATTCAGGATTGTGAGGCGCCAAAATCGAAGCGGCAATACTTGTAAAAGCTAACGAAACGCCTGAGTGAGGTAATATGGTCAGCCCCAGGTAGTTCGTAACCGTTTCAGGTGCATTGTATATTTTCGCCGTGACAAACGTTCCGAAATATTTCCCGATTGCCCGGGCCACCATGTAAACGACCGAATATAAACCGGTACCCAGGATCAGCTGGTAATCAAGCGGAAACCCTAAATTCATAATAAACAGGACAAAGGAAGTATTTAAGAGAGGATTGATGACTTTTAGTAAATTGGATAATTTTTCCGAAGGGATCATGTTCGCTACCGTACCGGCAAAAGCCATACCTAACAGTAGATAATTGATAGAACCATAAGGTAAGTTAGCATTAATTATGATGCCGATTAATGTAGTGATGATGATAAAGCTGATAAAAATAACCATCATCTGACGGATGTTTTCCGTTTTATTGATGAGCCAGCTTGATAGTGCACCTGTGAGAAAACCGATGAAAACCGGAGCCAGTAACATCACCGGAATCATATATACCGGCATATTTGCCGAAACAACGGTACCGGCAATAACAGCCATGATCGTAAAGAAAACGCCAGTTGCGACGATATCATCTAATGCTGCTAACACCATCAATGATTTGGAAACCGGACCTTTGGCATTGTATTCTTTTATAATCGAGAAGGCAGGAACTGGTGCCGTTGCAAGAGCGATACCACCGAAAATAAGCGCCATATAGAAAGGAATATCATGGAAATAGAAAATGAGCGCAAATAAAAAAGCCACCACTGCAAAGGCTCCTATGGATTCCCCGATCGTGATCGCAATGATCGACTTTCCCGACTTTTTAATCTCTTTCCAGATTAGCTCTGTCCCGACGATTGTCCCGACAGTAAATTCAATAAACACTAAAATCGTTTTATACCAGGAAGCTTCCAGAAGTTCAAGCGTCCCAACATTTAACGCATAAGGACCGAGCACCATCCCGGCAATAAGCCATCCTAAAACTGAAGGCAGTCTGAATCTGGCAACGATTTTACCTAAAAGAAGGGCAACAGCAAAGGCGAAACCCCATCGTAACAACAATTCTATCAATCAGTAAACACCTTCCTTGTTAAATTTGTCACACAATATATAAATATATCACATACTATTTTTCAGTCAAACAGCGACAAAGTTCTCAAAACTTATCGTTATATCTAACGAGGAATAATTTTCTATTCATAATCATAAAAAATCCGCTCCAGTATCAAGTACTGAAACGGATATTTATAGAAGGTTATCTACTTATTCTTTTGCCAATTGGGTATTTAAAAACTGACTGGCATCTTGAATTTCGACACCTTGATAAAAATATTTAATAATCTCTTCATACGTTTTTCCTTCCTTCGCCATGCCATTGGCACCGTACTGGCTCATCCCGATCCCGTGGCCATATCCTTTCGTTGTGATGATGATTTCATCGCCAGCACGCTCCCATGTAAAGTCTGCTGAGCGCAATCCGAACATATCGCGAATTTCCCGTCCCGTCCATTCTTTATCCCCGATTTTCACTTTGGCTACGCGGTTCCCCGGTGTTCTTGCGACAATCTCCCCTACTTGACCATCCTTAAGCTGAACACCGAGTTTTTCTTCAAACTCTTCCACCGGAATCGCCACTTGATGTTGGAATTTGGGCGATTCGATATCCCAGGGACTTTCCACACTTTTTAAATACGGATATGGTGTCGTCCAGTACGCTTCCGAGTTTTCCGTAAAACCGTTACTCGTAGAAAAATAAGCGGCCGTAATCGGCTTATTTTCATACGTGATGATTTGCCCTCTTGTCGCGTAAACCGCTTGACTAATTTTTTCAATATTTTTCTGATAGTTCAGGCCCCACTGTTTCTTTAATTCCGCTTCATTTTTAAACACTTGAAATTGTTCAGAATCGCCGATATCCGCCCCTTTTAATAGACCGATTTCCGTATCGGAAAGAAGGTGGCGAACAATTTCGGTACGGGCTGATAGGGCCTGGGCTTTTAACGCCTCTTCTTCAAATTCGACCGGCATTTCTGAGGCAACAACGCCGAGGACATATTTTTCGAGGGGAATTTGTTCCACTTCATCCTTTGCCGAACGATATACAGAAACTTCCACGGCGGATGCCTCTTCTAATAGAACTAATAAGTCTTGTTCTTTTGTTCTCTCATTTAATTTGCCACTGACCTGACCAGTAAACGGGAGAACTAGCAGGCTGGGAATCATTAATACGGCTATTAATAATAAGGAAACGACAAGAACTACTGCTTTCCATTTCTGCAACGAACAACGCCTCCCCCATACATTATGCTGGAATCTGATACAATACATGCTTATGTGGCAGGGGGAGAATTTATACCATTCTTGCAAAAAAACTAGATTTTGAATAAATGCTAGAGCAACAAGAACTATGAAATCCGGTAGAATAAGTAATGCTATTCATTCACATAACCAAGTAGAAAAGAAAAATTGCATAGAGTTTTTTTGCAAGTAAATATCGGGATCGCAAGTTTTCGATTCACATCATTATGAATCAGGCATCTATTTATCAGTTTTCATATGTAAGACTTTGTAACCTAAATCTTCTACGGCTGTTTGTAATTGAGCGAGGGTCGTTTTCTTTTCATCGAATGTAACGACAGCTTTATTCGTATTGAAAAAGACGTTTGTTTTTGCAACACCTGGTTCGCTCTCCAAAGCTTCCTTAATTTTTTGCAGACAAGATGGACATTGTAATGTTTCGATTTGTAGCACGGCTTTTTTCATTGGCGGTGCCTCCTGTTTCGTATTTTAGGATCCGATTGCATGATTGAGTCCAATACACTTAGCTACCACCGTGTGTACAAAAACAGATCCCCGTTTCTTATATGAGAGAATTTTTGGGGATCTGTTCCTTTTGACATTATATTTCTTTGACGGTCGATTTTTTCACTTCATAACCTAAGGAAGTAATCGCCTTTTCAATTTCCTCGACGGGTGTTTTTGCATCGTCGAAGTTTAGTTTGACTTTGCTGGAATTAAATAATACTTTGACACTGTCTTTATCAACCCCGTCTAAGGATTTGACTGCATGATCAATTTTTTGCATGCAGGAGGGGCAAGTTAATGTATCTAATTGAATCGTTGCTTTTTTCATGGTTCCTCTCTCCTTTTTCGTTTGCTTGAGTCAGGTGCCTTTTAACCTTACTTCTAGATTACTAGTTGTTTCGCCATTTTAAATTGATTTCGATCAAGTTCTATCGTAATTTATATCTTAATAAGCGCATCCCGTTTAAAATAACCGCCAGGATACTCGCTTCATGGACAAGCATTCCAATGGACATGTTCATCCAATCACTCAGGAAAACACTGGCCAGAAGCACTAAGACTACACCAACGGCGATGATCATATTTTGATACATGTTATGTGCCGTTGCTTTCGTAAGACCGACAGCATGGGGGAGGCGGCTAAAGTCGGAATTCATCAAAACGACATCGGATGTCTCGATCGCCACATCGGTCCCGCTCCCCATCGCGATACCGATATTGGCCAGAGCAAGGGAGGGACTGTCATTGACACCATCACCGACAAAGGCCACGATTTGCCCTTTCTCCTGTAAATCTGCAATATATGCCGATTTATCTTCCGGCAACATATGGCCATGGGCTTCGGTCAAGCCCAATTCGCTGGCGACTAAATCGACGGTACCCTGGTTATCGCCGGAAAGGACAACGAGATTTTTCACGCCCAGGCGTTTTAGTTTTTGTAAGTCTGCCTTTACACCGGGGCGGATCTGGTCGCGAATGCCCATAAGTACTTTTAATTCACCATCGACCGCCGTTAAAACAATGGAGTTGCCCTTTTGTTCAAAGCGAGCAATATCAGATCGTACCTTTTCACTTAACGGAACATTTTCCCGCTCCATCAAGGCTACATTGCCCACCGCAATCCGGTGACCAGCTACATTGGCAATAATGCCGCCACCTTTTATGACATCTGTATTTTCAACGGTAAAATATGTCGTCTCGCCGATATAATCGACGACGGCCCTGGCTAAGGGGTGATCGGACTCCTTTTCCACACTTGCAAGATAGGCCAATACTTCATTTTTGTTATCCGAGTAAAATTCAATATCGGCGACTTCCGGATTGCCGATCGTTAATGTACCGGTTTTATCAAAGATGACGGTATCGACTTTACTGAAGTCTTGAATCACTTCACTACCTTTTAAGAGGACACCGTTGCGGGCACCATTCCCGATGCCAGCGACATTGGAAACCGGAACACCAATCACCAATGCCCCTGGACAGCCGAGAACGAGAATCGTGATTGCCAGCTCGATATCGCGAGTGATGAACCATACGATAGCGGAAAGAACTAATACAGCTGGGGTATAGTATTTCGAGAACTTATCGATAAACCGCTCCGCTTCTGATTTGGAATCTTGTGCTTCTTCGACTAATTCGATGATTTTTCCGAAGGTTGTATCTTCGCCCACCCGATCGGCAACAATCTGGATTGTACCATTTTCTAAAATCGTCCCCGCAAACACTTTGGAAGCGACCGTTTTATTGACCGGAACCGACTCTCCGGTAATGCTTGCTTCGTTAATATACCCTTCACCTGAAATGACGGTACCGTCCACAGGAACTTTGGCCCCTGTTTTTACGAGTAAAATATCGCCTTCATCCACTTCTTCGACATCTACCTCTTTAAATTCACCATTTTCCATCTGTTTCAATGCGCTCTCCGGTGCCATTTCTGTGAGTTCTTTAATCGCTGAACGGGTTTGGTTCAATGTCCGCTGTTCCAGATAGGCACCAAATAAGAATAAAAATGTGACAATGGCGGATTCTTCATAGTTTTGTATGAGAAATGCCCCGATAACAGCGATCGTGACTAATACATCGATACTGACGACTTTCACTTTTAACGCTTGATACGCTTGAAGGGCAATCGGCGCCACTCCTAAAATGGAAGCAATAATCAGCGCTGCGTTAAATATGACTGGTTGACTAAAGGTAAACTTACTAATAAATGCGATAACGATTAAAATGCCACTGATCAATGTAATTTGGTTTTTCTTACTGAATATGAATCTCTGCATCTTTCCTCGCCTGCTTATTGTCGTATTTTGTTTGTGAACCCGTTTGAATGGATGAGTCCAGAAAAAATTTTCCTGACTCGTTTTCGCATGTTTACTTCGCATGATACGCTTGATCGAATTCAGACAGCATCTGATATACGGCCGCATACGTTTCGCATACATCACCCGGGGTCGTATAGTTGTTGGTAATTTCCCGTAAACGGGCAAATTCCTCATCTAATACCGGTTTGCCTGAACCGGCTGCTTTTATTTTCTTATGGATTGTTTGAAACACCGCACGTACCTCATGGAATTCGGGATGGTTCCCGCCATGAACCCGATCG
This sequence comes from uncultured Bacillaceae bacterium, assembly GCA_937951955.1. GTDB lineage: Bacteria > Bacillota > Bacilli > Bacillales > Caldibacillaceae > CALGAD01. Next base: position 130,622 of record CALGAD010000108.1, on the reverse strand, counting down.
ACGACCGGTACGTATTGTTCCAATGTTTTTAAATGACGTTCTGTGACTTCCTGGAATGATAATTGTTCTTTCATCTTGCATCCCTCTTTCTTGATTTGTTCTTCTCTTTGTTGCTTTTATCGTACCAAGGAATGGTTTTAAAAAAATTGATGCCCATCAAGAACGATATATTTTTAAAATTGGTTTTTAGTTGTGAAGTATCTGCCATACTTTCGCGAATTTCTGTACTTGTTTCGTAAACAATAGAGAAGTTCTCGCGAATTGACGGCTCCCTTTCGCGCTTGACTATCAATCTTTCGCGGTTTTTTCTTTCTGTCTCGTAAATTCGTCTCTTTGTTTCGCGAAAAACTCCTTCTCTTTCAGGATTTCAACCACACTTCTTGTTTATCCCCGCTCCACTGGAAAACAATTCTTTCCGTACTTATGAACAATTCAAAATAATATTTGTCGCAGTAAATAAAAAAACTGCATCCCATTCGAGATACAGTTAATAAAAGGTAATGTTAGCTACTGCTTTTTTAATAATATTTCTTTAAATCATTACCTACTCTTTTAAATAATTCGTATCGTTCCATATACAGAGCGTGGTTATTATGATCCGGTGCAATGATCTCCTGCACCTTTTGATAATTTTTGATTTCCTCAAACCGGGATACTTTTTCAATCGCAACAAGAGCGGTCCATGCCGCTCCCCAGGCCGACGTTTGCGGTGTTCCTGTACGGTAAATTTCTTTGCCAAAAATATCAGCCAGCATTTTTAGCCAAATTGTTGAACGGGCGAGGCCGCCACTCACATAGATCTTTTCATGATTTGAGCCTTGTTTTTGCAGCTCACTTGCAATTTGGAACAAATTGAAGGTGATCCCCTCTAATGCAGCGCGAACGATCTGTTCCTTTTTGTGGGTAATGTTCAATCCGAAAAATGTGCCCTTTGCATGTTGATTCCACAAAGGAGCTCTTTCCCCGTTTACATAAGGTAAAAATAAAATTCCTTCCGCGCCAACCGGTACGGAATCCGCAAGTTGTAGAAATTGCTCAAAACTGTCCTGAAATCCTAAAACATCTTTTAACCATTGGAGGACGACACCGCCATTATTCGTCGGACCGCCGATAATTTTCTTTTTCTTAGTAAAGGCATAACAAAATGTGCTTTGATCGCTACTCAGGGAAACGTCAGAGACAAACTGGCGAACGGCACCACTTGTCCCGACAGTAATGGCCACTTCCCCTTCATGAATCGCTCCGCTACCGAGGTTGGCTAACTGACCATCCGCTGAACCGATAACAAAGGGTGTGTCGACATGAATACCGAGTTCTTCAGCAACTTCCAGCTTGATCTTAGGTAAAACATAAGTAGGGGGAACTAGTTCGGATAGTTGCTTGCGGTCAATCCCTGCCAAAACGAGTGCTTCCTCATCCCAATCATATGTATGGATATTGAACAGGCCCATGGACGAGGCCATGGAATAGTCAATGTATCGGACGCCAAACCATTTGGCTACAAGATAATCTTTCATTGTCATAACAAAATGAGCATCTTTATAAGCAACTGCACCGATCCGTTTCAGCCAGTCGAGTTTAACGAGAGGATTCATCGGGTGAATGGGGGTACCTGTTCTTTCATATATTGCATGTCCGTGCTTTGCAAGAAGCTCTTTCACCTGCTCTTGACTTCTTCCATCTGACCAAATAAGCATATTTGCTAATGGCCTGAGCCTGGCATCGACGAACAGCAGAGTATGCATCGCTGCGGAAAAACCGACCGCCACAATTTTCCCTTGCATCTTTTTACATTCTTGAACGACTTTTTTTAAAGTCAGTCTAGCTGCCTGCTCCACTTCTTCTGGATTTTGTGTTGCGCCATGATCTTGTGAATAGAACGTTTGAATCGTTTGTTCTGCTGCAAACACGACTTTACCATAGGTTGTAAATAAAATTGCTTTCACATTCGTTGTGCCTAAATCCAAGCCAACAACAAACTCTTCTGCCATCTTAAAACCTACCTTAAATTCCTGAATAAGTTTTCGCTTTTACTTCTTATTTACTTTTATCAAGACGGACTTTCCTTTTTCAACAAATTCCTGATCCGTTTTCGTCATGGATTCGACCACTTCGCCGTTCGTAATAATAATCGGTGAAATCGGGCTGTAGGACATGCTTTTTATTTTTTCCAACTCAAAACTAATTAATGGATCTCCAGCTTGAACCTTGCTATTCTGCTCAACATGAGCCGCAAAACCTTCCCCATTTAGTTCCACCGTATCTAAACCGATGTGAATAAGGACTTCTAAACCATTATCACCGCGAATACCAATTGCATGTTTTGTCGGAAACACTTGAATCACTTCTCCGTCTAAAGGAGAAACAACCGTACCTTCCACCGGTTCAATCGCCAGCCCATCGCCTACGAGTTTTTGACTAAATACCTCATCTGGCACATTCTCTAATGGAAGCACCTTGCCAGTGATGGGCGCCATAATCACTTCTTCTTTTTTTCTCATAAACAACTTTTTTAACATACTAGCCATCCATCCTTTCCTTTGATAAAAAAGGCGAAAAAAGATGATCATCCGCTCTTTTCTCGCCTTTGTTCCTTAAATTATTCTACTTATTTTAATTCCGGCCAGTAGCCTTTATTTGCTTCAATGAGATCGTCTAAAATTTTCTTGGCCACTTCTGCACTCGGAACTGTTTTGGACAGGGTCAGGGCTTGCCATAATTTTTGATAACTTCCCTCAATATAGGCTTGGACAACCATTTTTTCTACCGTAACCTGCTGGTACATGAGGGCTCTTTGGAATTCAGGAATTTTACCCTGGGCTAACGGCTCCGGACCATCGGAACCTACGATACATGGTACTTCCACCATCGCGTCATCGTCAAAGTTCGCAATGGCGCCATTGTTTTCGACGATCAAGATCATTCTTTCATGGGTATTGAACGCAATCGCCCGTGCCAGGTCGACAATAAATGTGGCGTGGCTTCCTTTATCAAATTTCACATCGCCGACATAACCTTGTTCAATAATTTGCCGTGCTGCAGCAAACACGTTTTTCTCTCTACCATCTCTTACTTCGTCGGCACGTGTATAGTTCGCATCCGTAGTGCGGACGACGTAGTCAGGATAGAAATAATATTTTAGATACGTATTCGGTAAAAATCTCGGGTCGACAGCAAGAAGATCTTTTGCCTTTTTATGTGTCTCTTGCCAGCTTGGTTCCATATGTTGTGTATCGACTTCAATTTGTGTTAAATATCCGTGTTTGGAAACATATTCCCGAATTTGCGGTAAATATTCATTTCCTTCTTTGTCTTTTACGCTTGTCCACCAGCCAAAATGGTTCAAACCAAAGTAACGAACATCTAACTCTTTCGGTTCTTTACCGATAATTTGCGACATTCTTCTCAGTGTACCAACGGGCATATCACAAATATTTAATACTTTTGAATTCGGACGGAGAATGCGACAAGCTTCAGCGACGATGGCCGCAGGATTGGAATAGTTCAACATCCAGCAATCCGGTGAATATTTTTCCATATAGTCAATTAACTCAATCATCGGACCAATGCTGCGCATCCCGTAAGCAATCCCACCCGGTCCACATGTCTCCTGGCCGACAACGCCATATTTCAAGGGGATTTTTTCATCTTTTTCTCTCATTTCGTTTTTCCCAACGCGAATATGGGCGAAGCAAAAGTCTACATCAGTAAAGGCTTTCTCGGGATCCGTTGTGTAGAAATATTCGATATCCGGAGCCTGTTCTTTCATCATGATTTCTATCGCTTTTCCAAGAACTGCCTGTCTTTCTCCATCGTTATCGTATAAGATCAATTTCCTTAATGGGAAAATATCCAGATTATCGAGTAGCATGGTCACGATTCCAGGTGTATATGTACTTCCTCCACCAGCAATTACAATTGAGAAGCGTTTCATGTTGTTATTCCTCCTGTCCAATTTAGAATATCTATAATTTATTCAACCTCTACTTTTCCTAAGAACTGATCAACTTGTTTTCGAATATTATTGACTTGTAAACCATAGACCACCTGTACGTTCGAGCCTTTTACGATGACACCACTGGCGCCAGTCTCATTTTTTAATGTATGTTCATCGACTAACTCGGAATCTTTGAGCACCAGGCGAAGTCTGGTGTAACAATTCGTTACATCTTGAATATTGTCTGCACCACCAAGTGCATTTACAATAATCGGTGCAAGTGTTGCTCCACCAATGTCTTTCGTAGTTTTCGTGTCATTTTTCTTTTTCAGGTAGTCCTTTTTCGTATATAGTTTCATTTCTTGACTGTCATCTTCTCTACCTAAAGTTTTGAAATTGAATTTAACAATTAAGAAGCGGAAGATGACATAATACAGGGCGAAGAAGATTAAACCAACTAATACATATTTGGGCCAGCCTGTTTTATCAATACCTAATGGAACGTTATACAAGAGGAAGTCAATGATTCCATTCGGTCCGATTGCCCGTACATCAAATAGGTTTAGGGTAACCATGCTGAGACCGCTTAATGCCGCATGCACAACGAACAGTAATGGTGCAACAAACAAGAAGGAGAATTCAATTGGTTCTGTTACACCAGCTAGCCAGGATGTAAAGGCGGCTGGAATCAAGATCGCTCTTACTTTCGTTTTATTTTCCGGCTTGGCCGTGTGGTACATCGCTAAACAGGCACCGAGTAAGCCGTACATTTTGGAAATTCCGCGAGCATCCCAAATCACTGTTTCCGATAAGACTTTGACACTGGGATCAGTGATTTCCGCAAAATAGATGTTTCTAGCACCTTCAAAGACCTGTCCACCCACTTCAGCCACACCACCTAAAGAAGTATAAAGGAAAGGAGTATAGACGAGGTGGTGTAATCCGGTTGGAATTAATAGTCTCTCTAGCATTCCGTATAGGAAGATTCCGAAATTACCAGATTTGTTCATGAATACACCTAAACTATTAATCCATCCCTGGAAAATCGGCCAGATAAATGTCAGGACAATCGCTAATAGAACAACAATCGGGATCAGGACGATAAAGACGAATCGAGAACCACCGTAAATCTGGAAAGCCCCTTCAAATTCTTTATTAATAAATTTGTTATGAGCCCAGGCGGTTATGATTCCGAGGATGATTCCAAGGAACACACCCATATCTAGGATTTGCACACCTAAAACAAGGGTTTGACCGGAACCGCGTAAAGCTTCCGCTTCAACTAATAACCCGGCTAGCTCCATAAACTTATTCATTGCATTTATAAATACGAGATAAGTTAATACGGAAGTAAAACCGGCTACGGATTTTTTCTCTTTTGCCAAACCAACCGCTAAACCAACACAGAAAATAAGTCCTAAGTTACCCAAGATCGATACGAGAGAGCCGGATAAAATCGAACCGAAACCTTTCGTTATTGGATTATCCAGAAAAGGAACGGCTTCAATCAATCGGGCATTGGTAAAAATATTACCGAGAGCAATTAAGATACCGGCAATTGGTAGAATGAGAACGGGAATAAATAACGCTTTTGAAAACCTTTGCATTTCTGTCATTACTTTTTCCTTCATTTCTAGCACCTCCAAGTTCAGTGTAAACCCTTACCATTTTCCTGTAAATGGAATTTGGCATAATAAAAACGTGTTTCACTTTTTGAAACACGTTTCATTACTTTACGTTATTTTGTTGGTGAATCGACTTTTAATTGGAAGTATTGTTTGATTAAAAATTCAAAGACGGTCAATAGGCGCGGGAAAAAATTATTCGGTAACATATTGCGATCATCCAATTTGTAATCATCGTAGATTTTAATGTTGAGATCGGACATTTTCGCAACTGTATTTTCCGCTTCCTTCGTAAAGGATACGATATATATCCCTTTTTCCGCAGCAATCTTACATTTCTCAACAACCTTTTTCGTTTCACCGGATTTGGATATGACTATGAGTGCGCCAATATCCGTTAAATTACTTTCAAAGACGCCGATCGAATCTGTCGCTGTAGCTAAAATTGATTTTTTTCCCAGTACTAATAATTTTTTTTGAATATATTCCGCGGCTATCGCCGAAAAACCGGTGGCATAAATAAAGATAAATTTATTTTCTAAACATAAAACATTTTGGATAAATGCATCAATATCTTCTTTTGTTTGATATGTGAAGAAATCAATTTTATTCGTTTCGTGAAAGTCATTCTGCGCATTTCTTTGAGCTGTTTCTATCTTTTTGATTAGCGGCTTCAGCTCATAACACATATCAATAAACCCTTTATAACCGAGCTTTTTTGATAACCGTACGACTGTAGCTGGGGATGTATAATTTTCCCTGGCGATTTCACGAACTCCCATTTGCAAGGCATCATCAATATGCGCAACGATATACTCTAAAATTTGAATATCCAGTTCTGTTAAATTGGTTTTCCCCTCAATCAACTTAGCAATGTCGATCAAATAATCCACCCTCTTTTGCTTTTATAGAAACCCGCTGCAACCAACACGTGTTTTTCCGTTCCTTTAATGAATATTTTTAAAATATCAAAGCATTGATGTCAGGAGCCTATTCCGCAGCGGCTAATTATTAGTTTTATCTATCAGGAAGTTCGTTCTATAAAACTGCTTGCGTTTGCAAATATCTATAATCATCTTACCAGAATTTCACGAATGTATTTGGAAATTATTCACAATCACTCTTTTTGATTTTCGTTAATCACTAGCTATTCCTAAAATGCATGAAAAATTAAACGGCTTTAGCATGTTTATTAGCTAAAGCCGTTTGAATAATTTACCGTGATTTTCAATACTTATTACCAGTAATGTTTGTGAAAATATATCGAACTGTCGCGTAAGGCATCGTATCTTTCGCGATATTTTTGATTGATTTCGCGAGTTAGAAGCGTTCTTTCGTAATTTTGCAAAAAGCTTTCGCGAGTAAGACGACTTTTTTCGCGAATCGCAAGTCTTTTTTCGCGAAGTTCAGCAAATGTTTCGCGTATTCTTGACACACCCCGGTATTCATATTTATTTTACTCTTCAATTTTTCGGCTGATTACGGTCAAGTTTTGTAAACGGATCATATTTTTACAAATAGTAAAAGGTTGGATTTTTTGTTATCCAACCTTTTACTATCTAGTTCAAATTGGCAGCGATCGGATTGATTGTCTCCAATCCTTCCGAATCGATTTCAACAGTATCGGATTCGGATACCCGTTCAATATCTGCACCGAGCTGTTGCAATTTCTTATGGAAATCGACATAACCGCGGTCAATATGATGAAGTTCCGTTACCCGCGTGAACCCATCAGCAGCCAAGCCGGCGATAACCAATGCGGCACCAGCCCGCAGGTCCGTTGAGGCGACTTCTGCCCCTTGCAAGTTATAAGGACCATTGATAATAACCGAACGACCCTCAATTTTAATATTCGCATTCATCCGGCGGAATTCTTCCACATGCATGAAGCGATTTTCAAATACCGTTTCCGTTACCATACTAGTTCCATGGGCACGTAAAAGCAGCGCCATCATTTGTGGCTGCATATCGGTCGGAAAGCCCGGATAAGGCATTGTTTTAATATCAACGGCCTTTAATTTTTCCGGTGCGATTACACGCAATCCGCCGTCTTCTTCTTCGAACCGTACACCCATCTCTTCCATTTTGGCGATGAGCGCGGAGATATGTTCAGGAACAGCGCCTTTCACTAAAATGTTCCCACCGGTAATGGCTGCTGCCGTAATAAAAGTCCCTGCTTCAATGCGATCAGGGATCACTGTATGTTCACAGCCCGTTAACGACTCCACACCTTCAATGCGGATCGTTTCGGTACCGGCACCTTTAACGATTGCACCCATCTTATTTAAATAATTGGCCAGATCAACAATTTCCGGTTCTTTCGCACAGTTTTCGATGATGGTCGTGCCCTCGGCAAGGGTGGCGGCCATCATGATATTTTCTGTAGCGCCAACACTTGGGATGTCTAAATAAATCTTGGCTCCTTTCAGGCGACCATCAACTCGCGCATCAATAAAGCCATTCCCAACCTTAACGACGGCACCCATCGCTTCGAAACCTTTTAAATGTTGATCGATTGGCCTTTGTCCAATAGCACAACCTCCCGGCAGAGCGACACGTGCTCGGTTCAACCGGGCCAAAAGAGGTCCCATCACAAGAACGGACGCCCTCATTTTACGAACATATTCGAATGGTGCCTCTTCACGTAGATTATTGGATGCATCTATTGTAACCGTATTGTTTTCAAATGTAACATCTGCATTCAAATGACGAAGTACTTCATTGATCGTATATACATCTGAGAGAGCCGGTACATCTTTAATCACACTCTTTCCTTTTTCAGCTAATAATGAAGCGGCGATCACAGGTAAAACGGCATTTTTGGCTCCCTCTACTTTAACAGTGCCGTTCAATTTTTTCCCGCCGCGGATGATGATTTTTTCCAAGTGAATTCCCCTCCGCGTCCAGTGTCTGTTTATTAATATTCATCCGTTAAGATAGGTGTTCCAATGGCAAATCGTGTTTCTTTTCCGTTATCATCTGTACGTAAAGAAATTTGGACATTAAATACGTCATTTTTTGTTTGTAATTCCCTCGAAAAATGAGGGCTATAGGCCGTTAAGGCAACAAAAGTTGGTTCATGAACCATTTCGACGATATCCGCCTGCAAATCGTGAGCAAACAACAAGGTTTGCTCCATCAAAGCTGTATTTTCATCAGTCAACGTACCCTGGATTGTCGAAAATACTTCTGGAGTTGTTTCAAAAATATTCGCTATCTTCGCTTGCAATTCTTTTTCTATTCGTGGAAAATCCTGTTCCTTCCAACACGTGCTTTTCATCTCATAAATCACAAAACCGTGAAGGGTTGTTGATGAGAGGTCAACCGTTAGTTGGAGTTGTTCGACAGTTTTTAATTGTTCATTGTAATATTGACCAATCCATTTTATTTTTCCGTCATTTTCCATATAGTTCCAGGAAAAATGGGAATAATGTTTCTTCCATGAGGAGATCATCTGGTCAAGGTCTTCTCTTGAAAGTGTGTCATCCAGGGAATCTCTTGCCAGGACTTGCCACTGTGTCAATTTTCCATCATGAATTTGTACCATTTCCAATAGTTTATTCAAATCCGACTGATTTGCTACAGTGGCCTTGCTGAAATGAAATATCGGTATAAAAATGAGAAAGCCGATCAATACTAGGACATGTAAAAAGTATCTTTTATCCATATTCCCCTCCCCCTTTACCATCATTGTTGGTAAAAAGAGAAAGGAACATACATGGTAAAAGTCGTCACAATTTGACAAGAAAAGCGTATGTACAGCTTTCCTTTTTGGTTTTGTTAAATATTTCACTCTTTAAGTATTGTATGCGAAAACAATTTTCTTGAAAAGAGTATTTTTTAACTATTTTCGAGCTTTCTCGATAAAAGTTTTTTCCAATTTTCCATTAAAATGTCATTTTATTTAATTGAGAAGATAGGGGATTTGCTGCGTCCAGAAAAGATAGTCTAAGAAGAAATTGCTTACTGTGGAACCAATCGCAATTGCGATTAAAAGATACAGGAGGCGGGCTTGAGCAACCCTATTCTTTCGTAAAAATCTTTCGTAATCCAATGCCTGTAGTGCCCACCAGGTCAGACCGATAAAAACAAGGTGGGATACAATGCTCAATAAGCTGTTGATTCCTATATTTTCTAGCATGGCACGCCCCCCTAAGGCTAAAAATTTTAATTATGCACAATAACCATTGTATCATAGTGAGCCAAAAATTCGTAATAAAATGTCAAGGAAAACCAGTGATTTACATTTGTGGAAATTTGTTCAGGTTGGGAGAGCTAATCCACAATTTCCCCCCGCAAACTGGTGATTATCCACATATTTTCCACAATTGTCCACTGGTTTATCCACAATCCTTTGTAAAATTTATCCACAGAACTGTTTTCCCGTTTACATCGCGAAAAAGCTCTGCATGATATGACGAATCAACAGCAAAAAAGTTTCAGTGAGGGGATAAAAGGGACGTGCCATGCCTGCCGGAGTTCCCGAAAAAATTCCCCTCTACCCGGCGCCTGGCAAAGGGGAATCGTATTTTAGTTTCGTTTTTCTTTAGCATATTTGGCGACGTTTAAACGGTTGATCGCCCTGCGTAAAGAAGCTTCCGCGCGTTTAAAATCAATATTCGCTTGTTTTTGTTCTCTGAGTCTCTGTTCCGCCCGCTGTTTGGCGCGAACAGCACGATCGACATCGATGTCTTCGGCCCGTTCCGCTGCCTGGGCGAGAATGGTAACTTTATCCGGCTGCACTTCAATAAATCCACCACTGACGGCGACATAGTCCGTTTCATTATTCTTTTTCAAACGGACTGCACCGATGGCCAGTGGTGCGAGCATCGGAATGTGCCCCGGCAAAATACCGATTTCCCCCGTCGTCGCTCGTGTACTGACCATTTCCACATCGTTTTCATATACGGGACCATCAGGAGTGACGATGCTAACTGCGATTGTTTTCAATTTTCTCCAGCCTCCTAGATTCCTACACTTTTACACCCATTTGCTCGGCTCTTTTCAGGACATCATCAATTGTACCTACGAGGCGGAAGGCATCTTCTGGAATATGGTCGAGATTTCCGGCGAGAATCTCTTTAAAGCCACGGACGGTTTCTTTAATCGGTACATAGGATCCTGGCTGTCCGGTAAATTGCTCGGCAACGTGGAAGTTTTGCGATAAGAAGAACTGAATCCGACGTGCCCGGTGAACGATGATTTTATCTTCTTCACTTAATTCATCCATACCTAACAGGGCGATAATATCTTGCAATTCACGGTAACGCTGTAATGTTTGCTGTACCTGACGGGCAACGTTGTAATGTTCCTCACCGACAATTTCCGGTGCCAGTGCGCGGGAGGTAGAAGCTAATGGATCAACGGCCGGATAAATACCCATTTCGGAAAGCCTCCGCTCCAGGTTGGTCGTTGCATCGAGGTGAGCAAATGTCGTTGCTGGAGCCGGGTCTGTATAGTCGTCAGCCGGAACGTAAATCGCTTGAATGGAGGTGACGGATCCATTCTTCGTTGATGTAATCCGTTCTTGCAAGGCACCCATTTCCGTTGCCAGTGTCGGTTGGTAACCAACAGCTGACGGCATGCGACCTAAGAGAGCGGAAACTTCGGAACCCGCTTGTGTGAAGCGGAAGATATTATCGATAAAGAGCAGCACGTCCTGGTTTTTCTCATCCCGGAAATATTCCGCCATCGTCAGTCCGGAAAGGGCGACCCGCATTCTCGCACCCGGTGGCTCGTTCATCTGACCGAAGATCATCGCTGTTTTTTCTAGAACACCGGAATCTTTCATTTCAAAGTACAGGTCATTTCCTTCACGGGTTCTTTCACCAACACCTGCGAAAACGGAAATTCCCCCGTGCTCTTGAGCAATGTTGTGGATTAATTCTTGAATTAAAACCGTCTTTCCAACACCAGCACCGCCGAAGAGACCGATTTTTCCACCTTTAATATACGGCGCCAGTAAATCAACGACCTTAATCCCGGTTTCCAGGATTTCAACTTCCGTCGACAGGTCTTCAAATTTCGGTGCCGGACGGTGGATGGGATCGCGACGAACATCTGGGGCGATCTCTTCTCCGTTATCAATCGTATCACCCAGAACGTTAAATACCCGACCCAGAGTGACTTCGCCAACCGGAACAGAAATCGGTGCTCCAGTATCCTCCACTTCCATGCCGCGAATGAGTCCATCGGTAGAATCCATCGCGATGGCCCGAACGGTGTTATCTCCTAGATGCAAGGCTACTTCTAGCGTTAAGTCGATATCGACTTCCATATCGGATTGTGCTTTATGTTTTACTTTTAAGGCGTTATAGATTTCCGGAAGATGACCGTCTTCAAATTTGACGTCAACAACCGGTCCCATCACTTGCACGATATGTCCTTTGCTCAATTCTATCTCCCTCCTGACATTCCTATTCGGAAAAGCTGTAACCCCACTCCCGTCTATCCATTCCTCGATCGCTTTTAACAGTGATGAAATATGGGAGGAAGGAGAGGGAAACAGAATATTTCTCTTTCTGTCCCATCTGTTTCCCTATCGTTAGACAGGAGACAACTTCCAGTGTTTTTTCACAAGCAAGAACCCGATTTAATGTCAAATTGCAAGGTTTTTCCTACTGAATAGCCTGAGCACCACCGATGACTTCGGTAATTTCTTGTGTAATTTTCTCTTGACGGGTCCGGTTATAATGAAGCGTCAATGTCTCAATCAACTCATATGCATTGTCGGTAGCGTTTTTCATGGCTGTCATACGCGATGCGTGTTCGGATGCTTTACTATCGAGAATACTGCCAAAAATAATGCTTTCTGCATATTGAGGCAGCAATACATCTAGAATCGCATCCGCATTCGGTTCGAAAATATAAGATAAGCGCGCATCGGCTTCACCGATATCCGTAATCGGCAGGACCTTTTTCGCCACCACTTGATGATTCAAAGCTGTGATGAAATGGGTGTAGTAAATGTATATTTCATCAAACGTTTCATCGACGAACATCCCTACAGCCTGCTGGGTAATCTCTTGTATTTCGGTAAAGGTTGGATGATCATGCACGCCGATGAAATCCATAATGACATTCATCTTCCGCTTTTTAAAGAATTCGGAACCGACACGACCGATCGCGATAATCCCGTACCCATCATTGTTCGGATGACGTTTTGTGATATCCTCATACGCTTTCCGGATCACATTGCTATTGAACGGACCGGCCAGCCCCCTGTCACTTGTGATGACTATATAGCAGGAGCGCTTCACCGGTCTTTTGACGAGCATCGGATGGGTGGCTTCATCGACTCCTTTGGCGACACTGGCCACGACTTGCCTGATTTTTTCCATGTACGGAACAAAGGCTTTGGCGCTCATTTCCGCCCGACTCAATTTGGCAGAAGAGACCATCTGCATCGCCTTTGTAATTTGACTCGTTTTTTCCGTCGATTTAATCCGCTTTTTAATCTCGATTAACGATGCCACGCTTGTTCACCACCCTTGTTCGGAATTCCTCTCGCAACATCAACGCGATTAATTTTCATCGGAGCGTACAAATCCTTTTTTGAATTCATTGATGACTTTTTCCATCTCTTCATCTTCTGGTAAGTTTCCTGTTTCCTTAATTTCCTCAAGAACTTTCGGTTTCGTTTGATCTAACCAGGCGAAGAACTCCGCCTCAAAGCGTTGAATATCTTCAACTGGAATATCATCCAGATGACCTCGTGTTAAGGCATATAAAATCATCACTTGCTTTTCAACCGCAATCGGTTTGTTCAAGTTTTGTTTCAAGACTTCAACGGTCCGTTGCCCACGTGCCAACTTTTCTTGTGTTGCCTTATCAAGATCCGATCCGAATTGGGCGAAAGCTTCCAGCTCCCGGTAGGATGCGAGGTCAAGGCGCAATGTTCCCGCAACTTTCCGCATCGCTTTAATTTGCGCGCTTCCACCGACCCGTGATACAGATAATCCTGCATTAACCGCCGGACGAACACCGGAGAAGAATAGATCGGATTCGAGGAAAATTTGTCCGTCGGTAATCGAGATGACGTTTGTCGGGATATAAGCTGAAATGTCACCAGCCTGCGTTTCAATGATCGGCAAAGCTGTTAATGATCCACCGCCCTTTTCGTCACTCAATTTAGCCGCACGTTCTAATAGGCGAGAGTGCAAGTAGAACACGTCACCTGGATAGGCTTCACGACCTGGTGGACGGCGCAATAACAGGGAAAGCTCCCGGTAAGCAACCGCTTGCTTGGACAGGTCATCGTAAATGACCAGTACGTGTTTACCGTTATACATGAACTCTTCGCCCATGGTTACACCCGCATAGGGAGCCAGGTATAACAATGGTGCTGGATCGGAAGCCGATGCACTGATCACGATGGTGTAGTCTAAAGCCCCGTGCTTTCTTAATGTTTCAACCGTCGCCCGTACCGTTGATTCTTTTTGACCGATGGCGACATAGATACAAATCATGTTTTCATCTTTTTGGTTGATGATTGTGTCAACAGCAATACTTGTTTTCCCCGTCTGTCTGTCACCGATTATCAATTCCCGCTGTCCCCGACCGATCGGAATTAAAGCATCAATGACTTTGATTCCCGTTTGCAGGGGCTCAAATACGGTTTGGCGATCCATGACCCCCGGGGCACGATTTTCAATCGGACGGGTTTTCTTTGTATGAATAGGTCCTAAACCATCAATCGGTTGACCGAGGGGGTTGACAACACGGCCTATCAGTTCTTCACCGACCGGCACTTCCATAATCCGCCCCGTTCTGCGGACTTCATCCCCTTCGTGAATATCGGTAAAGGGTCCTAAAATGATGACCCCGACATTATCTTCTTCCAGGTTTTGGGCCATGCCCATTGTTCCATTGCTAAATTCGACGAGCTCTCCGCTCATGACCGTATCGAGTCCGTGAATACGGGCGATTCCATCACCGACCTCGATGACGGTACCGATATCGGAAACTTCTAATTCCGATTGATAGTCTTCAATCTGCTTTTTTAGCAAGGCACTGATTTCAGCAGCATTAATACTCAAAAGTATTCACCCCTTGTTACGATTGATAACCAACGAGTTCGCGTTTGAGGCGATCGAGTTTTCCACGCAAACTACCATCATAAATGCGGTTCCCGAGGTGAATTTTGATTCCACCTAATAGATCGGGATTGACCTTGTTATCGATTTTTAACGACTGTTTATTAATCCGTTTTGCAAAGACGGCAGAAAGAGCTTCTTTTTCTTCCCATGTTAACGGGCGAACCGATTCTATCGTCACCGGAGCGATTCCTTTCATTTCATAGGAAAGTTCAATATAGCGATCAATAATCGGTAAAACATAGTCGAATCTGCGTTTATCTATTAACAATTGCAAAGTGTTGATGACATATGGGGACAGACCGGAAAAAGCCTCTGTGATTAATTTTTTCTTTTTCTCTTTGGCTAACGCTGGCGATTGTAAAACTTTTTCCAGATCCTTCACCGCAACAAACACTTCGCGAACGGTTTGCAAATCTTGCTCAATTTCGTCAACGATATTTTTTTCCTTTGCTAGTTGAAACAGGGCGGCTGCGTACTGCTTACTGACTGCTGCACTTTTCATCATACTTTCCCTGCTTTCTCAATATACTCTTGAATCAGGGCTTCTTGATCTTCTTCACTCAATTCCTTCTCAATAACTTTCGAGGCAATCATCACAGAAAGAGAAGCGACTTGTTCCCGCAATTCATGTACCGCCTTTTCTTTTTCAGATTGGATTTCCAGGCGGGCAGATTCTTTAATTCGCTCTGCTTCTTCGCGAGCTTGTTCGATAATTTCTTTATACTGACTTTCACCCTGTTTCTTCGCATTTTCAATAAATTGCTGTGCCTCGACGCGTGCATTTTTCATTAATTCCTTGTATTCCTGTAACAATTCATTGGCTTCTTTCCGAGCCTTTTCTGCGGATTCGATTTCACTTGCCACGTGCTCTTCCCGATCTTTCATCAACTTGACCAGGGGAGCCCAGGCATATTTTTTCAAAAGGGCGAGCAAGATAATAAAAGCGAGAAGCTGGATCAAGCTGTCACCCCATGTAAACGTTCCGAGAACGAATCCCTCTGTCACGCAATATTCACTCCCTTCAAGAAGGCGCCACTCTATTCAATCATCCATTCCATCCCTTTGTTCCAGCATTTATGGCGTTTTTGATAGAAAATTATTTTTCAATGATTTTGCTATACTATTAAATGGATAGATTTTTTACATAAAGGAAAGGCGAAGGCTCTTGACAGGATCTTCGCCAATTTTTTTGTAAAGTCTGATCTTATAAAAAGATTGCTAAGAAGGCGATCACGACACCCATAATCGGAATCGCTTCTACGAAGGCTATCCCGATAAACATCGTTCCCCGTAACATACCGCTTGCTTCTGGCTGACGGGCCATGCTTTCTACCGTTTTGGAAACAATCCATCCATTACCAATCGCTGCTCCGATGGCAGATAATCCAACTGCTATTGCTGCTGCTATAAGGTTTGTCATGATTCTATTTCCTCCTTATTTTTTTCGTATTTAGAAAATGCACTTTTTGATTTATTATCTTTTAATGGTCATCGCCCACTTTATGGGACATATAGACCGTCGATAACACGGTGAAAATATACGCCTGAATGGCTCCAATGAAAATACTAAAGGCTTGCCATACAATCATGAGTGGGATACCAAAGATTCCCCCAATGATGGAACTAGTCGATAACATGACGAGCAGTCCTAGTAAAACCTCGCCAGCATAAATATTCCCGTATAGACGCAGTCCATAAGACAGGGTGTTGGAAAATTCTTCAATTAATTTCAAAGGCAACATAAACCCTACTGGTTGCAGGAACGTTTTCAAGTATCCTTTCGTTCCTTTCAATTTCACGCCGTAAAAATGGGTCAGGCCAATGACCATTACGGCTAAGGTCAGGGTGATAACTGGATCAGCCGTAGGGGATTTCCACCATAATTCGTTATCAACGACAATCGCAAAAGGCAACCCTAACATATTCGAGACAAAAATATAAAAAATTAATGTGAAGGCGAGTAAATGGAATCTTGCCCCGGTCTTCCAGTCAAGATTGCTGCGAATGATCCCCTTCGTAAATTCGACGACCCATTCGATAAAGTTTTGGGCACCTGTCGGTTTCATTTGCAATCGTCTCGTACAGAGCACTGCAATGATAAAGACGATTGCCGATGAAATGAGAATCATCATCACGTTGGCCAGGTTAAATGGTATTCCGCCAAGGTATACTATCGGCGCCTCATGATTCAAAGCATTCACCTCTCTTCCCCGCGAATTATTTTTTCAATAAAACAAAAATTGAATCTATCATTATCACAAAATATGAGGTTATTAGCCCAAAAATCGTACCAATCAGATGGAAATACTCAGGATTCAAGAGGCTGATGAGAATGACAACGCTGACGGAAATGATCCGTGCTAACATCCCGGAGGTGAAAAAACCTCCACCCGTTTCGACCGTTCCTTTTAACTTTTTGGCAAATCGAAACATACTCCATAAATTGAATAAACTGGCAATTGACCCGAGAATCAGGCCATTAAAAATCGTTTTGTAGTCGCTTACCCACCAGCCAATTCCAAATATTGCAAACAATGTGAGCATAGAGAAAACATAACGTCGAAACATGTTTTTTAGTTCGGACATCTTAGTTCTCCTAAATTGGATATTCCCAATCCATCTTATTCATGCTTATTAAATTTTAAAAAGCTATCTATGTTTAAAAAAATTATAAAATACTAAACATATGGAAGTAATATTATTGGAGAATAGTGAAGGAATCCCTTTATTCGTAACTCTTGCTGTCTGTAAATTTTTTCCCTTACGTTCATTATAACGAGTTTTATTAAAAAAATCATTTGAAAACCCTGTCACACATAGTTAAAAATACAATAGTTTTTATATAAAGTCAATTTATAAAATTCCACAATTATTTCCAACGGTTTTTGTTCATTTATGGATTATTTGTTTTTACAAAAAAATTCTAGTAAAGAAAAAAGCTCGCATACCAAACGCGAGCCGATACTCTATCCTTGTTTTTCGTAAATCTTCATTATTGAAAGAAAACATTAGAAGTTGAAAGTAGCCGTTTTTTGCAAGGATATCCGGACATATCAAGTAAATCGTTCAAAAATCCGTCACAAATCGGACAGGCAATTGCGACATAATGGAAAACATCAGTATTGGCGTGCGCCAACCGTGTTGAAGAAATGAATGCTATTACTCAGCCAGTTCGATAATCTGTTCTAAATAATCGGTTCGATCTCCCTTTTTCGCAAAGGCTACTGCTTTATAAATTCCGTCCGGGATATTCCTTTGTTTTTGAATTTCCTTACTGACAAGCCCTCGCTTGACATTTTTCTCCTGGACAAGGGTTCCGATAAAGCGATACGTTTCTGGATCGTACAGAACAATCCCCAGTTCATCCGCTCCCCCGGGCAGATACACTTCATATTTGTAAGTACCTTTTTCCGCCCCCTCCATAAAGGAAAATCCCATTATGCGCGGATAGTCCGGTTCATCAACGACGTATAAATACGGGATATGAATAAGCTGGGAGCCGGCCTGTAGTTGCAACAGCCCATTGTAAATTTTGTTTTTGCGATGCTTTTCTTTCACCTCAATAGTGACCGTGATTTCCTTTTTTTGACCAGGCTCCAGATAAAAGGGTGCTGGGAAATCCCAGACAATATCATCTGTTCGCGCCGGTGGCAAAAACGTATAGCGGACCCGATTCACGCTAACGTTTTCCACTTGGAGGGTGCGCTTGATTTTCGTGAATTTTTCTCCCCTGGTCCTGCCGAAGACGAGGCTTGACGGTAAAACGAGGGTATTGGTCGTTAAAGCCTGATCGAGCTGGATTCGCCCCGCTCCCTGTTCAAAGGTTTCGTAGCTTTCATTATCATCTTTCTCAAGAAATTTTCCTGTATTCATTAAAGCGGCTTTGATTTGCTGCGGACTCCAGTCGGGATGGGCTTGTTTCAAAAGAAGGCAGGCACCGGCCACATGGGGTGATGCCATGCTTGTTCCTTGCAAAGCCACATACCCGGACGGGGCGGTACTCATGATGGAAACCCCGGGGGCAACGACATCCGGCTTGATGTTCCATGTAAAAGTAACCGGTCCCCGCGAGCTAAAGGAGGCTAATTCATCGGCTACTTTTTTTGTTATGATTCTTACCCACTGGCTTCCCTTTTTTAATTCATTTTTCAGCGCTGCACCTGCGCCAGAGGGGAGGGACGCTACAGGAACGGGTACTTCTTTTCCGAGACCGTCGGTAAAGTCTCCTTCTTCATTGTTATAAATGATGATGCCCCTGGCCCCCTTTTCAATAGCGTGATCGATCACTTCACTCATTTCAGCATCGCTCCGTTTGATTAAAACAATTTTCCCTGTAATATCGAGTTCTTCAAGCTCGTTTTTTCGCCCTTTTCTGCCATCGATGATATGGAAACTGCGATTTTGTGGCCAGGCTCGCGAGCCGATAAAAGGAGTGAGACGAAATTCTTTTTCATTGATTTGTAAGTAAGGATAATCGAGTTCCGGGGTCGAGGCACCAACGGAGATCGCCTGATAACTTGTGCCCGGGGAACCGACGGTCCACAACTCCGGTCCGGCATTACCATTGGATGTGACAGCGATAATGCCTTTTTTTACCGCCATATCCAGGGCGAGGCTAATCGGGAGATCGGGACCATTAATATTAATCCCGATTGATAGATTTAAGACATCGACTTTGTCTTTGATCGCTTGCTCAATCGCGGCTAATATTTGTTCCGTAGTTCCGGTTCCCCCAGGGCCGAGAGCGCGATAGGCAATGAATTTAGCCTCAGGAGCAATTCCTTGCATATTCCCATTGGCCACGATGACCCCTGTGACGTGAGTACCATGAATCGTATCTAGAGGACCCTGTCTTTTCGTTTCCATCGGGTCATCATCCATGTCGACAAAATCATAACCTTTTAAATAGTTACCGCGCAGATCAGGATGTTCATAATCGACGCCGGTGTCAATAATCCCGACGACCATTCCTCTACCGGTTAAGCGGTTTCCATTTTCATCTTGAAAATGCCGGATTTGCTTCGTGCCGATCAAATCGATGCTGCTATTCATCTGATCTTGCAAGGGGTAAAGTTTATTGGGTGAAGAAAGATGAGTTGGTTTCGTATCAGCAATTTTATATTGATAGGAAGGAAAAATCTTCTCGCTCGCGTACGTTTTTTTCAGTTGCGCGATGGCTTCCGGTGGACCGGTTACAGAAAAACCGTGAAATACTTCTTCATAAATAAAACCAATTTCTAAACCGGGGTGATTGTTTAAAATTTCTTTAATGTCCGGTTCTTGAACTTTCTTATCCAAAATAATAATGGCTCTATCTTCTTTAATGGGAAATGAACGCTGTAACGATAGCGAATTGATATAATCACTGGAAACGTTGCTTTGCGGGGTTGATGCGTGCACTTGAAAATTTATTAAATAAAAACCGAAACTTAAAACAATAAAAAAGGAGACGATTGGAACCCATTTGTTCACCTTTCTACCACATCCTCATTCACTTATCCATTTTAGTATGAAAGGTAGAGAGGAAATTATGTAGTTAATTTTTGGTGGAAAGGGAAACAATTCATAGAGGGTCCCTATAAAAATTAATATACGAAAATAACATAGATAAAGCGTTTCTATTCCATTTATCAAATGATAAATTCCTCTGGTCTTTGATTTGACTTTTTAAAATAATAAAGTATTGCGTCTGCTATTCTTTTTGAAGCAAACCCATCTCCATAAGGATTAGCTGCTTTCGCCATTTTTTGATAGGTATCTTTATCTTCTAACAACTCTTTTGTAAGGGAATAAATTGTATTTTCTTCAACACCTGCAAGTTTTAAAGTTCCCGCTTCAATTCCTTCCGGTCTTTCTGTTGTATTACGTAAAACAAGTACCGGGACACCCAAAGATGGAGCCTCCTCTTGAATGCCACCAGAATCGGTCAAAATCAAGTAAGAGCGTGCAGAAATATTATGAAAATCAATGACATCTAAAGGATCAATTAAATGAATACGCGGGTGAGAACCAAGGATACTATATGCAGATTCACGCACAACAGGATTAAGATGAACAGGATATACTACCTGGACATCTTCATGTTCATTAATAATTTTCCTTATGGCTCGAAACATATTCTCCATTGGTTTCCCCAAATTTTCTCTGCGATGAGCTGTAACTAGAATTAAACGTGAGTTTCCGATTTTCTTAAGAATTGGATGGTAATAATCTTTGCGAACCGTAGTTTTCAAAGCATCAATAGCCGTATTTCCGGTAATAAAAATCGTATCCGCGTTTTTATTTTCCTGCAATAAATTTTCTGCAGATTTTGCCGTAGGGCTAAAATGTAAATCTGCCAGTACCCCTGTAAGTTGACGGTTAATTTCTTCTGGATATGGAGAGTATTTATTCCTTGTTCTTAACCCTGCTTCAACATGGCCAACTACAATTTGATTATAGAATGCAGCCAGGCTCGCAACAAAAGTTGTTGTGGTGTCACCATGAACTAAGACAATATCGGGTCTAACCTCTTTTATTACTTTATCCAAACCTTCAAGTCCTCTTGTTGTAATATCTATTAAGGTTTGACGATCTTTCATAATATTCAAATCGTAATCTGGTGTGATATTAAATATTTTCAATACCTGATCAAGCATTTCTCGATGCTGGGCTGTTACAGTTACGACACAATCAAATTGATCTTGTCGGGATTTTAACTCGAGAATAAGAGGAGCCATTTTTATAGCTTCAGGTCTTGTTCCAAATACAGTCATCACTTTAATTTTCCCCATAAACTTCACTCCTAATGATTTTACTCAAAAAACCATCACGAAAAAGAGGCGAAATCAGACCTCGCATCTGACCCGCCTCCGAATTTTCTTATTTCGTACCGAATAGACGGTCCCCAGCATCACCAAGGCCCGGTACAATATAGGCATTCTCATCCAATTTTTCATCCAGTGCGGCAATGTAAATATCGACATCCGGATGTGCTTTTTGCAGAGCTTCTACACCTTCTGGAGCCGCAATTAAACACATAAAAATAACGTGTTTTGCACCACGTTTTTTCAAAGCATCAATGGCAGCGATCGCAGAACCACCCGTTGCGAGCATCGGGTCAACTACGATAAAATCCCGTTCCGGAACATCTGCCGGTAATTTCACATAATATTCCACTGGTTTTAACGTTTCCGGATCGCGGTAAAGACCGACATGGCCTACTTTCGCAGCAGGAATTAATTTCAAAATACCGTCGACCATTCCAATACCAGCCCGTAAAATCGGGACAACGCCAATTTTTTTACCAGAAAGGACCTTTGCTTTCGTTTTGGCTACCGGAGTTTCAATTTCAATCTCTTCAAGAGGCATATCTCGTGTTGCTTCATATGCCATTAACGTAGAAATTTCATCAACTAACTCGCGGAATTCCTTCGTACCCGTTTCCTTTTTCCTTACGAACGTTAACTTATGCTGAATCAAGGGATGATCAAAAACGTATACTTTTGCCATGGGCCTCGCTCCTTTTCATGGATTTGTATATTTTCGCCTTGTTGTTGGATGGCCGTCCAGAAACCACTTCGATTCATTTTACAAAAAAATGTAACTTTCGGCAACTACTTCTGACAAATTTCATTTATATTTTACTACTTTTTTCAGAAGGTAATCATCGTGCCGTCAATATTTCATAGAATCCTCATATTTGCCGGAGTTTCACCTGTTTTAAAATGTATTTATAAAAAAATCCCCTGAAGCGCGGGCCGATGTTCGTGGCAATCGCCGAACATTTGGACCAACACGCTTACAGGGGGATTATTCGTATAAGGGGTGTTTCTTATTGAGTTCTTTAACTTGCTTGCGAACTTGTTCGTGAACGTCCTCATCGTCAATATTTTTTAACACATTGGCCATCATTTTTCCGACAACGACCATGTCTTCTTTTGTAAAACCTCGCGTTGTCACGGCTGGAGTTCCGATGCGAATGCCGCTTGTAACCGTCGGTTTTTCCGGATCAAAAGGAATCGTGTTTTTATTGACGGTAATTCCCACTTTTTCAAGCACTTCTTCAGCTACAGCACCGGTGATATTTAACGGTCTTACATCGATGAGCAAAAGATGGTTATCGGTACCACCCGAGACGAGACGGAGTCCTTCTTGCTTCAATGTATCACCTAATGTTTTCGCATTTTCAATCACTTGTTGAATGTATTGTTTGTAACTATCTTGCAACGCTTCACCGAGGGCGACCGCTTTTGCCGCGATCACATGCATCAATGGACCACCTTGAATTCCCGGGAATACGGATTTGTCGATAGCGCGGGCATAGTCTTTTTTGCAAAGTATCATGCCACCACGCGGTCCGCGTAACGTTTTATGGGTTGTCGTTGTGACGAAATCGGCATAAGGCACCGGATTCGGATGGTGTCCTGTCGCCACTAATCCGGCGATATGGGCCATATCCACCATGAAATAGGCCCCTACTTCGTCGGCAATCTCGCGGAACTTTTGAAAGTCGATGATACGCGGATACGCACTGGCACCGGCAACGATCAATTTCGGACGGTGTTTGAGCGCCTGCTTGCGCACTTCATCATAATCGATCATTTCTGTTTCACGGTCGACACCGTAAGCGACAAAATTGTACAGCTTGCCGCTAAAATTCACCGGGCTTCCGTGGGTAAGGTGGCCGCCGTGACTTAAATTCATGCCGAGGACGGTATCTCCCGGTTCCAGAATGCTGTGATAAACAGCCATATTGGCCTGGGCTCCCGAATGGGGCTGGACATTGGCGTGTTCCGCGCCGAAAATCGTTTTCGCCCGTTCCCTGGCAATGTCTTCAACGACATCAACGAATTCACAACCACCGTAATATCTTCTTCCCGGATAGCCTTCTGCATATTTGTTTGTGAGTACAGACCCTTGCGCTTCCAGTACGGCCGGGGACACGAAGTTTTCGGAGGCAATTAATTCAATCGAATCCCGCTGTCTATGTAATTCTTGTTCAATCGCCCGGGCAACTTCCGGGTCTTGCCGGAGCAAACTGGACATTCTTTTCAACCCCTTTATTCCATCTACTTGTATTCGTAATTTTCATTTTATCATGGTTTTCTGAAAAGGGATACGGTGTTTTGGAGCACACCGGGACAGAAAATGATAGGATCGATTGTTCAGATTCTTGTGGAATATGGAAAGTTTGAGGGATTCGCACAAGTTTGCAGAAAATTGGCGAAAGGTGCTGCTGAAATAGCGAAAGGACGGGACAAAAACGCGAAAGTAAATTAGTTATTCGCGAAACAGGTGACAAGAATCGAGAAAAGGTTAATCAAACTAGCAAAAGATTGAAGCTCATTTCACAATAGAGCGCCGTATCAAGTGCTGATAGAAACTTTCCGTATTCTATGTCCCATATAACAATTAAAACAAAAAGGCCATTTCCTTGGCACTGGAAATGACCGAATAAATTTTAATCACATGTTCCTTCTGCTTGCTCCAATCTGTAAACGGCCCGCTCGCCGCCGATTAACTTCGGCCTCGTTTTTGCTAACGTAATGTGGGCACCGCCAATATTTTTTAAAGATGCGCGCACCGGTACGGCAACATGTTTTAAATGCATACCGATTAATGTGTCGCCGATATCAAGACCATAGTCGGCCTTAATTTTTTCTACGACAACGGGATTTTCCATTTGGCGATAGGCCACAGTAGCCATCGACCCACCGGCATCGCGTACCGGTATGACGGTTACTTCTTCATACCCGTATCGTTCCTGTACTCTTCGTTCGACTACAAGAGCGCGGTTTAAATGTTCACAGCATTGAAAGGCTAATTCGATACCGGTCTCTTTATGAAACTGCAGTAATTCCTGATAAATCATTTTGGCAATTTCGAGTGAACCACTCGTTCCGATGGACTTGCCAGCTACTTCGGAAGTCGAACAACCAACGACCAGGAGACCTTGCCGCTTTTCATCAATTTGCTTGCGGAAATCAATTAATATTTGCTGCAATTGCTTTTGCCATAAGCGTAGATCCTGTTCCATTTTCGCTTCACCTGCTTTTCAACTTAGTGTCTATTTATATATATTATACATGCAAACACGGAATTCTCGGCAACGCTTCTGGCAAAACAGTATGCTTGTTTACAAAGCCTATTACATGCGGAAATGAGCAATCGTGTTTTTTAATTTGGCCGCATCGTCTTTTAATTCGATAACCAAATCCTCGACAAGTTCGATTAACTGTTGCTGTTCGTCCGTCGAGGCAGAAACTTCTTCGGTGGCCGCGGAGGTTTCTTCAGCGATCGCCGATACTTCCTGGGACTGCGTAGCTGTATTTTTGATCATTTCCAACTGTTCCTCGACTAGTTTTGTAATATTATGCACTGATTCGTTCATCAAATTTACGACATTCGTGATCGTGTCTAAACTATCATTGGCCGTGCTGACCTTATTCACTTCCTCGTTCACCGATTCCACCTGGTCTGTTATTTGTTGAACAACCATTTCCACATCATTTTGCATATTACCGATTAATTCGGAAATCCCTTCAACAGCCTGGGCACTTTGATCGGCGAGTTTGCGAATTTCTTCCGCTACAACAGCAAAGCCCTGACCGTGTTCCCCAGCACGGGCTGCTTCAATCGAAGCATTTAATGCAAGTAAGTTCGTCTGGGTGGCAATATCCCCGACCATTTGAATAATTTGTTCAATTTCATTCGCATTGTCCTGAAGACGGTTTACCGCTTCTAACGAATAGCTATTGCTCTTGGCGACGTTTTCAATTCCTTTGATTAACGATGATAAAATTTCTTTACTTTCATGAATTTTTCTCATCATCTGTTCCGCCACTTTTTCGGAACTCTTCGCATTGTTTTGCACATTTTCTGCGAGGGTCGTCAGTTTCCCTAATGCTTCAGCCGTATCTTGAATTAACGTGGCCGTTTGTTCGGCACCTTTGGCAATTTCATCAATCGTCGTCGTGATGCCGCTTGCCTGTTCCGAAGCCAGACTCGATTTTTCTGATATCGCCAAAACTTGATCATTCGTTTTACGGAAACTTTGCTCGATGGACATAACAATATTCCGGAAATTATCCACCATTTGATTAAAAGCAACCCCGACCGCGCGAATCTCATCATCCGTTTTCGTTACTTCCACATTCTGGCTGATATCCCCTTGTGATACCCTTTCCGTTGCTTCTTCAAGTTGCCTTAATGGCTTAATAATGAAATAGGCCGCAACATATGCCAGGATTCCCGACCAGATAATCCCTTCAATTAATACGATAATAATCGATAACCATTCCGGTAATTGGTCACCAAAAAAGAATGGGTGTACAAAAAAAATAAAAAAGGCGCTCGTTGAGTATGTAATAATGGCAACGGTAAGGTTTAGTAACACCAGCTTTTTTTGTAAGCCAAAGCGGAATTTTTTCTGTTTTTTTTGTTTTTTCTTAGCCATACATTTCCCCCTCCACTTTCCTCAGACATTTGGATTTAGTGTTAATATTAATTTTTCGATTAATTGCTTTAACTCGGCAAATGTTTCTTCGTAAACAGAAACGGAACCACCGAAAGGATCCGCTACATCTTTACTTTCTTCACCAACATATTCCTTTAATGTATGGACTTTATCCGCTGCATGGGGAAATTGCTGGTGGATGAACGTTTTATGACTTTCTGTCATCGTTAAAATTAAGTCTGCCCAGTCCACATCTTCTGCCTGTAAAAGGGTGGCCTTATGCTGGAAATCGATTTGATTATCAGCTAAAACGTGTCCTGCCTGCGGGGAAAGATCCGCTCCATCAAAAGCAAAGACACCGGCAGACCGTACTTCAATCCCGGGCAAACGTTTACTCGCTAAAATTGCCTCAGCCATCGGGCTCCGGCATGTATTTCCACTACATACAAATAATACTTTTGTCATCGTGCAACGTTCCCTTCTTTATTATAAACAATTTTTTTAAAATATTAAAGTATATACCAAATTTAGAAAAAATTTCCCGTTTTTGAGAAATCTCAACTTTAACTCATGAATGCCTGTGTCTATTCGCATCCTCTTTTAATGCGAGTAGGCATTGTTAGGAAATCTATAATTATTAATTTATGACAATAGTATTTTATAAAAATAATAGCTTGATGCCAAAACAAAATAAAATAGAACCTCCGAACGCTTCACTATAATGGCCGAAAAACCGTTGAATTTTCCGACCTAACAAAAGACCCGACCAGGTGAGCGCAGTTGCAAAGATGCCGAACAAAAAGAGTGTGGTCACCATTTTCGCTCCAAAAATTCCTAAAGTTAATCCAATGGAAAAACTATCGAGGCTGACACTAAAGGCGAACAGTAATATTCCGAAGCCAACGGGGAGTAAATTTTCCTGTTCATGTTTAAAACTGGAAAGGACCATTTGCAAACCGATGATGATGAGTAAAATTCCACCGGAATATGTAGCATAGATCCCGAATTGTTCCGACAATAACTGTCCTAATAGGATGCCGATTAAGGGCATGCACACATGGAAAAAGCCGACGGTCATTCCGATTTTGAAAATATGGCGCAAGCGCAGTTGATTCATGCCCATGCCCAGGCTTACGGAGAAGGCATCCATGCTGACAGCAAAGGCCATTAATGAAATGGAATAGACCTCGTGAACGATGTTCAAAACGATCCCCCCAAACACGCAAAAAAGTGGACTGGCTCTTTTAAACATATGCGAGCTTTTGGGGGGTTAGAAGAAAATTTTCTATATAATATTTACCTTTCAAAAAGTTATGAACATTACTAACAATCGTCCTGTGGATATGTTTATAACTTTCTACTACCCTTCCCTCAGCCATTTGTGACCGGCTGCTTTGACAAGGCGATTCATAATGGCTGCGCCGATGCCTTCATCAGGAAAAGTTTCGCTTAATACGATATCCACATTTTGCTCATCAAATAAACGTAAACAGTGAAAAATATTTTGAGCTATAGTTGCCAGATCCTCCCGACTCCCGGCACTGATAACAAAATCCGCTTCATAATGACCGGAATGTTCCTCTGTCGTCAAGACGCCGACCCTTTTCCCCTGCTTACGGTAAGCATCTACCGTTTGTTGAAGAAAAGATGGACTGCCATCAACAAGGTACATGTCCGCATTGGGGGCATAATGTTGATATTTCATACCGGGAGATTTCGGCGCTTCGCGGACGTTGCGAATATTCGGGTCGATACGGACGGGACCGATCACTGCTTCAAGCTCCTCTTTCGTCACACCACCGGGCCGAAGGATTAGCGGGACGTCTTCTGTACAGTCGATAACCGTTGACTCCACGCCCACTCCGGTTGGACCGCCATCGACAATCCCGGCAATTTTACCGTTTAAATCTTCATAAACATGTTCAAATTTTGTCGGACTCGGTTTACCGGAACGGTTGGCACTCGGGGCCGCAATCGGTAAACCACTTGCCTCAATTAATGCGAGAGCAACGGGATGATCGGGCATGCGAATGCCTACTGTCGAAAGTCCTGCCGTTGCCCGTTCGGAAAGTGCCCCCGCTTTCTTTTCTAATATAATCGTTAACGGTCCGGGCCAAAACTGTCCCATCAATTTTTGAGCAACTTCCGGCACCTTTTCCACATACTTCTCCACATCTTGAATCGAACTTATGTGGATGATGAGCGGATTATCGCTTGGTCTACCTTTTGCTTGATATATTTTTTCTACAGCTTCATCACTCCGGGCATTGGCACCCAGGCCGTAGACGGTTTCTGTAGGAAAAGCTACTAACTCATTTTTTTGCAGTATTGCCGCTGCTTCCTGAATTTGTGGATATGTTGATAAATTGTCCACAGATTTATCCACTTTCCAAATGATTGTTTCCATAGTCTGCTCCTTCTTTGCTAAAAAATAGGTCGTTGTATTCATTTATTATAGCGTATTTTCCAGAATTATATCGGTTATAGGAGAAAATATCCACCAGTAGTTGTCCACAGTTTGTGGACAATCCACCTATAAATGTGGATAAGTTTGTGTATAACTAGCTCCATTTTCCTTAAAAAGGGCTGAATCTTAAGTTGTAAAACGTGACGATCCGCTTACACGTTCTCCCCTTTTCTCTAAAAAATTATTTTTTGCTGTATAAGATTGCTAGATTCCGGCAACAATGACTTACTAGAAAAGGAAACGCACGAGAGAAGGGGATGCTGGAGAAATGAAGGTTGTCAATAATTTTGTTCTGGCTTTATTTTTCTTTTATTTAACAATCGGGAGTGCCGTTAGTTTATATATACCAAAAAGTTTAGCAGCTAGTGAAGATGTAATTGTCATTCCGGATGAAGCGATCCGGCTGCGGATTTTGGCCAATAGTAACGGAAGTGAAGACCAGGAAGTTAAGCACAAAGTGCGCGATGCGGTGAATGAACAAATTACAGAATGGGTCAGCGATCTGACATCGATTGATGACGCCCGGCAAACGATAGTTGCCAACCTCCAGGTGATTGAACAAATTGTCGAGAATATTTTACTTGAAGAAGGGATCACTTATTCATATCAAGTTGATTTTGCTAAGGTGCAGTTCCCCACGAAACTGTACGGAAATTTCTTATACCCGGCCGGGGAATATGAAGCCGTGTTAATTACGTTAGGTAATGGTATTGGAGCGAATTGGTGGTGTGTCCTTTTTCCACCGCTATGCTTTCTCGATTTTTCCACCGGTTCAGCCGTAAACCCCGGTTTTGAAGATGAGGAAGAACCAAATCAAGAAGAAAATTTTGACAAGGAAAATGAACATTTAGAGGAAGAACAAGAAAAAGACGAGGAAAACGAGGACGAAGCAACGGAAGAAGAAGAGGAAAATGAAGAGGGAGAAGAAACCGTTTATGTCGAAGAGGAAGAAGTGGAAGTAAAATTTTTCGTTGTTGAACTCTTTGAAAAGCTGCTTCATCTCTTTTCATAAGACGAAAACCCGGCAAGGCCGGGTTATTTTATTAGTTATGCAGTTTGTAGATACTCTCCAGTGTTTGTGAGATAGATAGCTAACTTTCGCGAAATCGACTGATTTTTCGCGAAGTCTGGTGACTATTTCGCGCTTTGGATATGATATTTCGCATATCCAGGGGGTACTTTCGTCAATGCTCATTACATTTTCGCGAATCAAAATCCAGCTTTCGCAAATTTTACCGCCTGTTTCGCAAATTCATGCTCTAATTTCTAGCATCACCATGTTTTTTGCTAACCGAAAACCGTTCGTTAACGATCTGCCGTTAACTCCAGAAACACCATCCGTTCCTTGCCGTTAATATCCCGTTCGATGGCCACATTTGCCTCGGGGATTTCTTGTAGCAATAAGCTGCGCACGGCTTCCCCTTGACCATGGCCGATTTCAAAACCGACAAGTCCAGGGATACGGAGTACTGCCGGTAATTGTTGCGCTAGTTTCCGGTAAGCATCAAGACCATCGTCTCCGGCAAAAAGGGCTAGCGCCGGTTCATGGTCCTTGACAATAGTAGAGAGCTGCTCTTTTTCCACCACAGGAATATATGGTGGATTGGACAGAATCACATCAAAAGTTTGCCCGCTTTTTACAAATGGTTCGAGTAAATCACCTGTTACAAAGTGGATATCAGCATTGAGATTACGGGCATTCGACTGCGCCACCTGTAACGCTTGCGGGGAAATATCCGTTGCCGTCACAGCCAAGTCCGGTCTTTCAAGTTTCATCGTAATGGCAATCACTCCGCTTCCCGTTCCCACATCGACCACGTCTAACGATGAAGCGGAAGGAAATAACCTCTTCATACGTTCGAGCGTTTGATAGATGAGTTCTTCCGTTTCGGGACGGGGAATTAACACATGCTCATTGACAGAAAACTTGCGACCGTAAAACTCTTCATAACCGAGTAAATATTGAATCGGCACGCCGTTTCCGTGGGCAATTATGAGATTGTAAAACTGCTGCCACTGTTCTTCGGTTAGAAAATCGCGCAGGCGCGCCAATAAATGGGCGCGGCTCACACGAAGACAGTGCCGCATCGCCAGTTCGGCCACATGCTCTTCTCGATTGTTTTCCTTTAAAAAAGAAGAAGCCCACTGGAGAGCTTCATAAACGGTTTTAATGTTATTCACCCGCTTCCTGTAACCTGGAGGCATGGTCCTCCATGATCAGTGCTTCAATAATCTCATCGAGTTCTCCCTCGAGGATTTTATCGAGCTTCTGAATCGTCAGACCGATGCGGTGGTCGGTCACACGGTTTTGCGGGAAGTTGTATGTCCGAATCCGTTCGGAACGATCTCCCGTTCCCACAGCAGATTTCCGGTTGGCATCGTATTCTTTCTGTGCCTCTTGCTGGTACATATCATAAATCCGGGCCCGTAATACTTTCATCGCTTTTTCCCTATTTTTAATTTGCGAACGTTCATCTTGACAGGTGACGACGATACCGGTCGGAATGTGGGTCAAACGAACAGCGGACATTGTTGTATTGACGTGCTGACCGCCGGCGCCGCTTGATGCATACGTGTCGACGCGAATATCATTTTCGTTAATCTCCACTTCAATTTCCTCGGCTTCCGGTAAACAGGCCACCGTCGCTGTAGAAGTATGAATCCGGCCGCCCGATTCCGTAGTCGGTACGCGCTGAACGCGATGGGCGCCGTTTTCGTATTTCAATTTCGAATAGGCACCCTTTCCGTTGATCATGAAAATAATTTCCTTGTAGCCACCGAGTTCTGTCGGATGGGATTCGATGACATCAATTTTCCATCCTTGACTTTCAGCATAACGGGTATACATACGGTATAAATCTCCGGCAAAAAGCGCCGCTTCTTCCCCACCAGCAGCTCCACGAATTTCCATAATAACGTTTTTCTCATCATTCGGGTCCTTAGGAACTAACAGACGTTTCAATTTTTGTTCCAGTTCACCGATCTCATCTTCCAGCGCATTGATTTCTTCTTTCACCATGCTCCGGGTTTCATTGTCGTCCGTTTCTTCTAACATCATCCGGGCAACTTCCAGGTCTTCTTTCACTGCTTTATAGCGACGGTACGTATCCACCGTCTCCTGCAAGTCAGACTGTTCTTTTGAATATTCACGTAGTTTTTTCGGATCACTGATCACATCAGGGTCACTTAATAATTCATTCAATTGTTCATATCGGTCTTCAACAGCTTGTAAACGATCAAACATGGACTTCACCTCGCAGTTAAATTTGCGCAACTCGTGGAACCCTTTCCATAATTTTCTAGATGCATGGAATCTACCTGGACATTAAACCGTTTGTTCATTCATCCGGGGTGCACCCGGTACTTTGCGCTCTGGTGCATTTAACACAATATGATGATGGCGACAACGGGGTTCATAGCTTTCTTTTGAACCGACCATAATTACTGGATCATCGTAGGAAGCCGGTTTGCCATCAATTAAACGCTGCGTTCTGCTCGCCGGTGAACCGCATACGGTACAGACGGCCTGGAGTTTCGTGACCAGTTCCGCAACACAGAGAAGATCAGCCATCGGTCCGAAAGGCTCACCGCGGAAGTCCTGGTCTAAACCGGCTAGAATGACGCGATATCCTTTATGCGCTAGATCTTGAACGACATCGACAATCACCGCATCAAAAAACTGGGCTTCATCGATCGCAATTACATCGACATCCCCAGATACATACTGATAAATTTCAGCAGGATGTTCAATCGGTTTTGCTAAAATCGCCTCTCCGTTATGGCTGACGACTTCTTCTTTACTATACCGATCATCCAATTTCGGTTTAAAAACGAGTACGTTTTGTTTTGCAAATTTACATCGACGCACACGACGGATCAATTCTTCCGACTTTCCGGAAAACATACTTCCACATATAATTTCGATCCAACCGGATTCTTTCATAACATACATAAATACGGTAACTCCTTCCTACTATAAATACAGTTTGTCCATCAGTCATATCATTGTTATTAAAATTCCGAATTATTAACAAAACGGATGCCATTTATGTAACCATTAGGATGCCTCATTTTTCATTAAACGTGTGATAGAAAATCTCTTTTTAACGAAAAAAGAGCAGCAAGTTTTGTAAATATTTTTTTAAAAAACTAATTGGCCATCCATTCTATTTTCTTCTCTATCATAATCGATTATTGCATTTCATAAAAGTGTGTTTTGAGAAAATTTCCTATTTCATAAAAATAAACCTGTTTATCCACCGGTTCAATCAGGAAATGTTCAACAAAAAAACAGGCAAGCCAACATTCTCTTGCCTGTTTTTTTATTTTTTTCCTGTACGACATTGCTCGTAAAATGCTGTCATTATTCAGATTTGAAGCCGTATTTTTTGTTAAAGCGGTCAATACGTCCATCGGCTTTGGCGAATTTTTGACGTCCAGTATAGAACGGATGGCATTCTGAGCAAACTTCAACCCGTAATTCTGCTTTTACTGAACCTGTTTCAAATTCGTTACCACAAGCACATTTAACGATTGCACGTTTATATTCTGGATGGATACCTGCTTTCATCCTTTTCAACTCCTTCTGCCCTGAATCATTGACTGAATCAGAGTTAATTAATCATAATCTGAGTTAAAAAACACTGTTACTATTATAGCAACTTGCTAATTGCGATGCAATATTTTCTTTTTTATTGTCAAAAATTACAAATCGATCTCCATTGGCTTACTGACGGTGGTACGTATGCTGTCTGATTTCTTCTTGTAATTGGTTCATAAACTCTTCGTTCGATTTGGTTTGCATTAACTTTTTCAAAAACTTTTCTGAGAAATTCGGGTCATCCGACATCGATTTTCGCAATGCCCATAAAATTTCCAGATGTTCTTTCGGCAAGAGCAATTCTTCTTTTCTCGTTCCCGACCGGCGAATATCGATGGCCGGGAAAATCCGGCGTTCGGCCAGGTTCCGGTCCAGATGGAGCTCCATGTTTCCGGTTCCCTTAAATTCCTCATAAATGACATCGTCCATCCGTGAACCGGTATCGATCAATGCGGTGGCTAAAATCGTTAAGCTACCGCCTTCTTCGATATTTCTCGCTGCACCGAAGAAACGTTTCGGCCGGTGAAAGGCGGCAGGATCAATCCCACCGGATAAAGTCCGGCCACTCGGCGGAATAACGAGGTTATAAGCACGGGCGAGTCGCGTGATGCTGTCCAGTAAGATGACCACATCCCGCTTATGCTCGACTAAACGCATCGCCCGATCCAAAACGAGTTCTGCCACCCGCACATGGTTTTCCGGTACTTCATCAAAAGTGGAACTAACCACTTCGGCATCGACAGAACGCTCGATATCCGTAACTTCTTCCGGGCGTTCATCGATTAATAATACGATTAATTCCGCCTCTGGATGGTTTACGGTAATACTGTTGGCAATTTGTTTCAACAGCATCGTTTTCCCGGCCTTTGGCGGAGCCACAATGAGCCCTCTTTGTCCAAATCCAACCGGTGTCAACAAATCGACAATCCGCGTTGATAAAATATCCGAATCAGTTTCCAGGATCATTCTTCGTTCTGGATAAAGGGGGGTTAAGGCGGGGAAATAGACGCGTTGTTTCGCAATTTCTGGGTCCTCTCCATTTACTGCTTCCACGTGAAGGAGACCGAAATATCGTTCATTTTCCTTCGGTGGACGAACTTTACCGCTTACTTTATCCCCATTTCGCAAGTCGAAACGGCGAATTTGCGATGCGGAAATATAAATATCCTCAGAGCTCGGGGAATAGTTAATCGGTCGTAAAAAGCCGAAACCTTCGGACTGGATAATATCGAGGACACCTTCCATAAAGAAGTATCCTTCATGTTCCGCATGGGCTTTTAAGATCGAAAAAATTAATTCCTTTTTCGTAAGGCGACTGTAATAGGAAACCTGGTATTTTCGAGCTAGTTCATATAGCTCCTTCAACTTCATGTTTTCCAAATGGGCAATCGTAAGATTATTTGCTTCCTCCAAAATAAATACACCACTCTTTATTTATTTTTCATCTATATAAAATGAATATATGATTTTCAACAACGGATCCTGAGATATGTGAAGAATAAGAGAAGTAAACGATGTTGAGGCGCACAAATTTTATAAGGGATTTAAAAATTCGGACTATTAATGGAAGGGGTATCATCCATTCGATATCACTTTAATATTATATAGAGCAAATTTTTTCTTGTAAAGAGTTAAAGTGAAATCACTCAATTATTTAATAATTATGAACAGAAATACTGTTATGTTATCCATTGCCCGTATTTTGTTTTCGAGGTTTGTCCATTTATGCTGGATCGCTTTCTCTCATGTCCGGAAGGCTGAACGGTAGGGATTTTGCATCAGTCCCAATCCGGGATACAGACTGGAACTGATGCAAGGGAGTACTGACTAGTTGACTACGAGATTTGGCTTCTTTTTAAAACTATGTTTTCCATCAATAAAGCGGATGGTCCCCGACTTCGCTCTCATGACGAGGGAATGCGTGATGCCAAACGATCCTTTTAATTGAACCCCGCGCAATAGTTCGCCGTCCGTTATACCTGTAGCTGCAAATATCGCATCGTCCCCGGAGACGAAATCCTCCATACGCAACGGTTTTTCAATATCAATGCCCATTTTTTGGCAACGTTCTACTTCCTCTTCATTTTGCGGCACTAAACGCCCTTGAATTTCCCCACCGACACATTTCAAAGCGACCGCTGCCAAAACGCCTTCAGGAGCCCCGCCAATACCGAATAATATATCAACACCGGTACGATCAAAGATCGTATTGATCGCTCCAGCCACATCACCTTCGTTAATTAACTTAATCCGCGCCCCTGCTTCCCGTATTTCGTGAATCAACTTTTCATGACGGGGACGGTTTAAAACGGTCGCCACCACATCTTCAATATCTTTATTTTTCGCCCTGGCAACTGCCCGTAAATTGTCAGCAACCGGGGCATCGATGTCAATTTGTCCTGCCACTTCTGGTCCGACTGCAATTTTATCCATATACATATCCGGAGCGTGAAGAAGATGTCCGCGATCCGCAATAGCAATAACCGATAAAGCATTCCAGCCACCGGAGGCAACGATATTTGTCCCTTCGACGGGATCGACCGCCACATCAACTTCCGGACCGTTTCCCGTACCGAGCTTTTCGCCGATATATAACATGGGGGCCTCATCCATTTCCCCTTCACCGATCACGACCGTTCCGCGCATCGGAACCGTATCAAAGACCGTTCGCATCGCTGTTGTTGCGGCATCATCCGCCTCGTTCTTCTTCCCGAGCCCCATCCAGCGAGCCGATGCCAAAGCAGCTGCTTCCGTGACACGGACTAATTCCATCGATAAACTTCTTTCCATTCAAGAAATCCTCCCTCATCCAATCTATCAACAGTATAGCACATTATGTTATTTAGTGTAGTGCATTCGTGCTATAAAGGGAGGATTTAGGTGTTTTAATTTGCAAATATTACACACTTAACTAATTTCCCAGCTTGTTTAAGACTGTTTTAATTGTTGAATTTCGTTTTCAGTCATTTTTTCCCGCCAAATATTGGCTCCCAGCCCGGTCATTTTTTCAACAATATAACTGTAGCCGCGATCAATATGCTCCACTCCGGTAATTTCGGTTAAACCATTGGCCATTGTACCGGCAATCACGAGGGAAGCACCGGCACGCAAGTCTGTCGCCTTCACTTTTGCCCCCTGGAGCTCTGCCGGTCCGGTGATGATCGCGGAGGAACCTTCTACTTTAATATTGGCATTCATTCTTCTTAACTCATCCACATGTTTAAAGCGGGCCGTATAAATTGTATCCGTTACGATGCTCGTTCCTTCTGCCTTCGTCAACAAAGCCGTCATCGGTTGTTGTAAATCTGTCGGAAATCCAGGATAGACTAATGTTTTGATATCCACGGCTTTCAACTTTTCCGCCCGGGAAACAAATATCTGGTCATCGCCTTCTTCAACCGGAACGCCCATTTCCCGGAGTTTGGCGATTAAGGATTCCAGGTGTTGGGGAATCACATTGTCGACAATGACACCGTCCCCCATTGCAGCGGCCATAATCAAGTATGTACCGGCTTCAATCCGATCCGGGATGATCGTATGTCTACAGCCATGCAAGTGATCCACTCCATCGATGCGAATGACATCGGTACCGGCACCTTTGATGCGGGCGCCCATATTGTTGAGCAATGTCGCCACATCAATGATTTCCGGTTCCTTTGCGGCGTTTTCTATAATCGTCCGCCCTTTCGCCCGGACCGCCGCGAGCATGATATTGATCGTCGCTCCGACACTGACAACGTCTAAATATACCCGGGACCCGATAAGCTCGTCCGCCCGTAAGTATATCGCTCCCTGTTCGTTTGTTACTTTTGCACCTAACGCTTCGAATCCTTTAATATGTTGATCGATAGGACGGGGTCCGATATGACAGCCTCCCGGCAAACCGATGCAGGCCTTTTTGAACCGGCCTAACATGGCACCCATTAAATAATAAGAAGCCCGGAGTTTTTTCACCTTTCCATTCGGTAAAGGCATGGACGTCATATTCGTCGGATCGATCGTCATTTCATGTTTATCGAAATGGACAACGCCACCGATTTCTTCCAAAAGGTCTTTTAAAATTTGTACATCCGAAATTTCCGGGAGTCCCTCTATCGTTACCGGTGATTCGGCGAGAATGCTTGCCGGGATTAAAGCGACGGCGCTATTCTTCGCACCGCTAATTCTTACGGTCCCTTTTAACGGTTTGCCCCCGATGATTTTCAACTTTTCCATTTCTATCTCCCTTTCGTGACTTTTTCTTCCAACATCCTTGACCCGGTTGCGAAAGGAACGAGGTTGTTTTTAGTATTACCAAATTTTACTAATATCAATATCTATTCTTAATACAAATGTAATAATTGCAATCGTTGAAACAAGAATACCATAAATTGACCATCAAGATGTAATAAAAATTTTTGAAATTCATGTCGTATGTAAAATTGTACGAATCAAAAGCAGTTATCCATTATTATTCAAAAAATGTCCCGACACGAGAAGGGTAATTGTAACTAAATTTACAACAATATTCCGCAATTTAAAAGCGAAAGCAAAGGCCCTGACCACCGGACGATTAACAACGGTGAATATCAGAGCCTTATCGGTATAAAATCGGCACCTTTATTTTGTGGAACGGGACTCCCAATCGCGGAGGAATTGCTCGATCCCTTTATCCGTCAACGGATGGTTGAACAACTGATGGATCACTTTGTAAGGTACGGTTGCAATATCCGCTCCGGCCAATGCAGCTTGTTTGACATGCTCCGGATGACGGATTGAGGCGGCAATGATTTCCGTTTGAATGTCATGGATGGCGAACATATTGGCAATATCCTCGATGAGGTCCAGTCCATTAAAGCCGATGTCATCCAGTCTACCGATAAATGGAGAGACAAAGGTTGCCCCTGCCCGGGCGGCCAGTAGCGCCTGGTTGGCACTAAAAATCAAGGTCACATTCGTTTTGATTCCTTCTTTAGCAAAGGTAGCAACGGCACGCAGTCCGTCTTTTGTCATCGGAACTTTAATCGTAATATTCGGTGCAATCTTTGCCAGTTCGCGTCCTTCTTTTAACATTCCTTCCGTATCGGTTGAAATGACTTCAGCGCTAACGGGTCCGGAGACGATATCGGTAATTTCCTTCAAGCGCTCTTCAAAGGAGACATCCCCTTCTTTTGCGACAAGGCTCGGGTTCGTCGTGACCCCCGCTAAAAATCCGTATTCATGCACTTCTTTAATTTCAGCAAGGTTCGCTGTATCGATAAATATTTTCATCGAGTACACCCTTTCAGCTGTTTTCTATCTATTGTTATTCTAGCGAAACTATTTATAGCATGCTACTTTTTATCAAAAATATTATGATATTGTTCACTATTCTCATTTTTCCCGAAAGGAAAATCGAGCAATTTCATTCATAAAAAGCAGGACACCCGGTCCAATCTCCCTTTCATTATATTATAAACATCGTTGAATATTACGTATTTTCTTAACAATTACGTGAATAACCTCGTGAATTTAGATATTTGCCGGGGAAAATTACTTGCGGGTTGCAGTTGATTATACGGAATGCAGGGGGCTCTGGACAAAAAGTTTAACAAGAGTTTCTCTCTTTTCAGAAAAGATATATGGGGTGCACGGATGAGGACATAATTACAAGAAAGCAGCTGAAAATCGGATTTACAAATGAAACTATCCTACTCCGCCAATTTCCGCGACTTTCTACAAATTTTGCCAATTAAAAAACTGCCGGCGAAAATGTTTCGCGGCAGTTTTATATAAAATGAACAGATTATTCAGCTTTACCGACGGAACCAAATTCCTCCATCTTCTGCATAACCGTTTCTTTGATTGCTTCACGGCCAGGTCCTAAGTATTTTCTCGGATCATATAGGTCCGGTTTTTCTGCCAATACTTCACGGACGCGTTTGGCTTGAGCAATTTGGTTTTCAGTATTTACATTGATTTTTGCTGTGCCAAGGGAGATGGCTTTTTGAATATCTTTAAGCGGAATACCTGTTCCACCGTGTAATACGAGCGGTACACCGGTTAATTGACCAATTTCTTCCATTTCTTTAAAGCCGAGTTTCGGCTCGCCTTTATACGGTCCGTGTACGGAACCGAGGGCCGGTGCCAGACAGTCAATTCCTGTTCTTTCAACGAGTTCTTTACATTCTTGAGGATCGGCATAAATAATACCGTCGCCAACGACACCGTCTTCCTCGCCGCCGATGCTTCCTAATTCTGCTTCAACGGATACACCGTGGATATGAGCGAGTTCAACAACCTTTTTCGTTAAGGCCACGTTTTCTTCAAACGGCAATGAAGATGCATCGATCATTACGGATGTAAAGCCAGCATGAATCGCTTTTGCACAGTTTTCAAAGTCAGAACCGTGGTCGAGGTGGATGGCTACAGGAACAGTAATGTTATATTCCTCCATTAATGCCTTGACCATTGCGACTACGACTTTATATCCGCCCATATATTTTCCGGCACCCTGGGATACTCCAAGGATGACAGGGGATTTCTTTTCTTCTGCTGCCTGTAAAATAGCCTGAGCATATTCCAGGTTATTGACATTAAATTGGCCGACAGCATATTTCCCTGCCTTTGCCTTTTGTAGCATTTCTGTCATCGAAACTAATGGCATGTAAATTCCTCCTAAATTTTGATGAATCCAAATATTGATTCAATAAAAAATATTTTATGTAGCAAATGGATTACATTTGTATATTATCAAATTTAGGCTCTATTTACCATGCATGAAAAAAACCTTTTTGAAATTTTTATAACAAATTCTTATGAGTCCCTTTTCTCTTAGCTATCATGGGTGAAAATATTCTTTTTCTTTTAACGAACATGCTGGGACATCATCTTGTTAATTACATCCCGCAATTCCATAATGTCAAAAGGCTTGGCGATATAGGCAACCGCGCCAAGATCTAATGCTTCCTGGATTAAATCTAGTTCCCCGTAGGCCGTCATAATCAATACTCGACAATTGACATCCTTTGCTTTAATTTGTTTTAATATTTCAATGCCGTCCATTCCCGGAATTTTAATATCGAGCAAAACGATATCGGGATTTTGATGCGTAACAATTTCTAGCGCTTTTTTCCCATCGGCCGCCTGGAACGTTTGATAGCCTTCCTTTTGAAACAATTCTTGCAATAATACCCGAATGCCGAACTGATCATCCACGATTAAAATCTTCCCTTTCATATCATCTTTCCCTCCTTTCTTAAAATATATCCAGTCAGATTAAAAAAATGGAAATGATGCCAGAAGTTTCGAGACCGATTCATTGCATTCCCTTTCCGCTTAACATATTCACAATTGTACAAATTTTCTACAAATTATTCAATGGTTTGCCTCTTAAAGATTGGTAAATTTCTATTTTTCTTTTCCGTACCAAATTGTTACAATTGGAATGTAAAGGAGTGGAAACGATTGTATCGACATTTTGCAACATTAATAATCGAACATCTCGAAAAACTTTCCAAAGCGATGACCGATGAAATTGAGGATATGGCGCGACTCCTGGCCCAGGCCCTCGTTGGCGAAGGTCACATTTACTTTTTTGCTGAAGGCGAATTACGGGGGGTCTTCTTACAGGCACGAGACGGCAAAGAACCGTTTCAGCCAGCAGAAAGAATACAGGAACTTTCCCTCGAGGAATTAGATACGCTTACAAGCGCGGACCGGGTCTTGATTATTAGCCAGGATGCAGACGATGAAAATACGTTACGCGTTGCCCGGTATTTATACGATGCCCATATTCCCTTTGGGGCGGTCGCTTCAGCAAAGGGTAAGGAAGTGCAACTTGAGCATCTGGCGGATGTATACATTGACCTAGGGCTGCATGCCGGTTTAATACCGCGTGGGTTTGCGCAACTGGAAGGGTATCCACACCTTTTAGCAGCCCTGTTTATTTATCACCAAATTCACTTCCAGCTGCAAGATTTATTTGCGGATATTATCTAAAATCAAAACAATGGTTCTATCAAAAGTAGAAAATTTCCCTATAAAAAAATCGGCCCCAGGGCCGATTTTTTCTATTCATTGTCTTTACGTTTTTTTAAAGTTGCTCCGATAAATTCTTTAAACAATGGATGGGGACGGGTCGGTCTGGATTTGAACTCCGGATGGAACTGGCAAGCGACAAACCATGGATGATCACTGAGTTCAATAATTTCAACCAGACGGTTGTCCGGGCTAATACCAGAGAAGATAAAGCCTTCTTTTTCCAGTATTTCGCGATAGTAGTTGTTTAATTCATAACGGTGGCGATGCCGTTCATAAATGAGTTCACTTTCGTAAGCAGCAAATGCCTTCGTTCCTTTTTGAATTTTACACGGGTAAAGACCGAGGCGTAATGTACCGCCTTTTTCTTCCACGTCCTTTTGTTCCGGTAACAGATCAATCACCGGATTTGTCGTGTCCGGATTAAATTCCGTACTGTGGGCATCCTGAAGTCCCAGGACATTGCGGGCAAACTCAACGGTGGCCAGCTGCATTCCGAGACAGATCCCGAAGAAAGGAACCTGGTGGGTGCGAGCATATTGAATCGCACAAATTTTCCCTTCCACTCCCCGGTCGCCGAAACCGCCAGGAACGATAATGCCATCGGCTTCCTTAAGATATTCCGCGACATTTTCCGGGGTTAAGTTTTCCGCATTCACGAGGTCAATTTCCACATCGGTATCGAAATCGTAACCACCGTGTTTTAAAGCCTCGATGACAGAAATGTACGCATCCTGTAATTCAACATATTTTCCGACAAGGGCGATGCGGGTTGTTTTCGATAAATGGCGAACTTTTAAGGCAAGTTTACGCCATTCTTCCATATCTGCCTCCGGTGCAACGATTTTCAAATGATTGCAGGCAATCTGATCCAATCCCTGGGCTTTTAATGCGAGCGGAATTTCATAAAGATTGTCCGCATCCCGGGATTCAATCACAGCCTTCGGATCGATATCACAGAAGAGGGCAATTTTGTTCTTCATTTCTTCCGAGATCGGCATATCCGTACGCAGGACAATAACATTCGGTTGAATACCGAGACTGCGCAGCTCTTTTACACTGTGCTGGGTCGGTTTTGTTTTCATTTCACCGGCTGCCTTTAAATAAGGAACGAGGGTGCAGTGAATATACATGACGTTGTGATAGCCGATTTCGCTTTTCAATTGCCGAATCGCTTCTAAAAAGGGTAGGGATTCGATATCACCGACAGTACCACCAATTTCCGTGATGACCACATCTGCATTCGTTTGCTTGCCAGCACGAAAGACGAGTTCCTTGATTTCGTTCGTGATGTGGGGAATTACTTGAACGGTTGCTCCATGATAATCGCCGCGACGTTCTTTTTGAATCACGGCGGAATAAATCTTTCCTGTTGTGACATTCGAATACTTGTTCAAGTTAATATCAATGAAGCGCTCGTAGTGACCGATATCGAGATCGGTCTCTGCTCCATCATCCGTCACAAACACTTCACCGTGCTGATAAGGACTCATCGTGCCGGGGTCCACATTAATGTACGGGTCAAATTTCTGGATTGTCACTTTTAAACCGCGATTTTTCAATAAGCGACCGAGGGAAGCGGCAACGATCCCTTTTCCTAAGGACGAAACAACTCCACCTGTAACAAAAATATATTTCGTCATTTTCCAATCCTCCACATCTATCATCTATAGTCAATGCTTGCTTATGTACGTGCAGTTAGATGTAACTTTCTTTATTTTTTTCCTTAACCCTTTTAAAAATTCCTATCTAGAAAAATAAGAAACATGAAAGGTTGAAGTTTCCTTTCATGATAAAAATAAAAATGCTCCACTTACGAAAGATTGTAAGGGAGCAATTGTTTTCTATTTTTCCGTTCAATTTTGTGAGCCCAGATAAAATGATACAAACTAAAAAAAGAAATGTCAAGAGTTGTATTTGAAAAACTGAATTTCCCAATCACCCGTTTTGCAAGGAAAGTCTTTAGTCTTCTTCATCCAGGTCGGTGTCCACGATATCATCGTCTAGATCTTCATCGATTAATAAATCATCGTCTTCGAGCAGTTCATCATCGATAAATTCTTCCTCTTCGTCTTCATAATCCTCGTCTTCGTCTTCATCATCAAACTCATCATCATCAAGATCGTCTAAGTCATCGAATTCGTCTAAATCATCGTAGTCGATATCATCGAATTCATCGTCTTCAAGAGCTTTCGATTTTCTCTTCTTCGATTTGACTGCCGGAACAATTTCATCGTCAAATTGTTCTACCGGATACCAGCTTTTGATTCCCCACGTATTGTCTCCTACATTAATAAAGCGTCCGTCAATATTTAAATCCGTGTAAAACTGCGAAACACGCATTCTGGCTTCTTCTGCACTTAAGCCTAATAATTCGGTTATCTGGTCGACTAATTCTGTAAAGGCAAGCGGTTGTTTCTTTTCTTTTAATATTTCGTACGCAATTTCCACTAACGCCATTTCTTTGAGTTCTTCCTTCGATAATTGTCCTAAACTCACCTTTGCACGTCCTTTCTACCTGTACACAATTCTATCCATATATTTTACATCATTTTCTGTGTTCCGATTCTTCTGTGCATATATCATTATAAACAAATGTATCTTGATTATGCTAGTGTTCTGTTGACCCCTCATGATTGAAAAGTTCACTGATGTTCCTGGCGCCATATTTTCCAGCTGCGATATAGAAAGAAAATCGCCAGCAAAAGAAAAGGAATGGCGCCGAGTTGTTTTTCATAAAAAAAAGAAATAATCGGTAAGATAACAATTACTATAATCACTATTTTGACAAATTTCAAGGCTTTTCACGCCCCTATATAAGAAGATATGAAGCGACTTTATATATGTAGATCCGTTAATGGTGTATGAGACGAAAACCACTCCATTGTTATTCCTTTTTAAGCAACAACATTACCACTATTCACTAAATTTAAACATTTTAAAAATAAATGATTCCATACTTTCATTATACCATTTTCTACTATCAGGAAATCGCCTATCTTGTGAATTTAATCACCCATAAATTTTTTGACCGAATCGCATTTCGGGAAAAACGAACGGTTTTCTTGTTGGAAAATAATGGAGGGAATTTAGAAAAGCCCGGATGAATCGGGCTGATCCACAGTAACATGCCGACCAGCCCGAACAGCAGGCTTGAATGGAGGAATTTTATTAAATATTTCTCCGGTACTGACCACCGACTTCATAGAGGGCTTTCGTGATTTGACCGAGACTGGCCACTTTCACGGTCTCCATCAGTTCAGCAAAAATATTTCCAC
Source organism: uncultured Bacillaceae bacterium (assembly GCA_937951955.1). Lineage (GTDB taxonomy): Bacteria > Bacillota > Bacilli > Bacillales > Caldibacillaceae > CALGAD01. The sequence goes on along the minus strand of CALGAD010000108.1, from coordinate 86,182 downwards.
CGCTTGTGGCAACTTCTTTGAGTCTGCGTAACGCTTCATCCACTTTATCTTTGTTTCTTTCTTTAAATTCCTGCAAGTTGCGAATTTGTAATTCCTTCTCTTCCTTCGTTGCCCGGGCCAGCTCCATCTCGTTAATTTCATCTTCACTCGGAGGATTCGGATTTAAGAACGTATTGACACCGATAATCGGGAGTAGGCCGGAGTGTTTTAATGATTCATAATACAGGGATTCGTCTTGTATTTTCCCGCGCTGATACTGGCTTTCCATGGCACCGAGAACACCACCGCGGTCATTCAGCCGCTCGAATTCCATGAGGACGGCTTCTTCGACCAGGTCGGTTAATTCTTCGATGATGAAAGAACCTTGTAATGGATTTTCATTTTTTGCCAATCCGAATTCTTTAGTAATGATAAGTTGAATCGCCATAGCGCGCCGCACAGATTCTTCCGTCGGTGTTGTGATCGCTTCGTCGTATGCATTCGTATGCAAGGAGTTGCAATTATCATAAATCGCAATAAGCGCCTGGAGTGTCGTGCGAATATCGTTAAAGTCGATTTCCTGGGCGTGCAAGGAACGACCTGAAGTTTGAATGTGATATTTTAATTTCTGACTTCGTTCATTCGCCCCGTATTTCTCCCGCATCACGATCGCCCAAATACGCCGGGCAACCCGGCCGATTACCGTGTATTCAGGATCAAGTCCGTTAGAGAAGAAGAAGGATAGATTCGGTGCGAAATCATCGATGTGCATTCCGCGGCTTAAATAATATTCCACATAGGTGAACCCGTTTGCCAGAGTAAACGCCAGCTGAGTAATTGGATTGGCACCGGCTTCCGCAATGTGATAGCCGGAGATGGAAACAGAGTAATAGTTGCGCACGTTATGGTCGATAAAGTATTGTTGAATGTCCCCCATCATCCGTAAGGCAAATTCCGTACTGAAAATGCACGTATTTTGCCCTTGATCTTCTTTTAAAATATCCGCCTGAACGGTACCGCGAACGGTTTTCAATGTATAGGCCTTTGTTTCTTCATATTCTTCTTTTGTTAGCGGTCGGCCCAATTCTTTCTCCCGTTTTTCTACTTGTTGATCAATGGCCGTGTTCATAAACATCGCTAAAATGATTGGCGCCGGACCGTTAATCGTCATCGATACCGAAGTGGACGGGTCGCATAAATCAAAGCCTTTGTACAGCTTTTTCATGTCGTCCAGGGTACAGACGCTAACCCCGCTTTCACCAATTTTCCCATATATATCGGGGCGGTAGTCGGGATCTTCTCCGTAAAGGGTGACCGAATCAAAGGCCGTGCTCAGGCGTTTGGCCGGATCGTTAGCCGATAAATAGTGGAAACGGCGATTCGTCCGCTCGGGCGTTCCTTCACCAGCAAATTGGCGCTTCGGATCTTCACTTTCCCGCTTAAACGGGAAGACTCCTGCTGTATACGGGAAAGAACCGGGAACATTTTCTTTATACACCCAGCGTAAAATTTCACCGTAATCTTTAAACTTGGGTAATGATACTTTCGGAATTTCGAGACCGGATAATGTTTTTGTTTTCGTTTTTGTGGAAATTTCCCGATTACGAATTTTTGTTGTATAAATGTCTTTACGATACGTCTCCTTCAGGTTCTCCCAGTTTTGTAAAATTTCGCGGGATTCGGGAGTTAATTTTTCCTCGGTCTGGTTTCTTAATTCCTCCAGGGAGGCGATCACTTCTTCGTCCATTCCTTCTTCTTTGGCCATTTGCAGGGCACCTTCAATCTGGAAGAGGCGGCGACCGATTTTCACCTGTTCTTCGACTTTCTTATGGTAGTTACGGACCGTATCGGCGATTTCTAACAAGTAATACCTCCGATTGTTGGGAATGATGACATCTTTTTTTACCGATTGTTCCGTGACAGAATACTTGGTGGACCAGTTAAGAGCGAATTTTTCATTCAATTTTTGCACGATTGCACTGAATAAGGCGTTTGTTCCGGGATCGTTAAACTGGCTCGCAATCGTGCCGAATACGGGCATCTCTTCATATTTTTTGTCAAAGAGCAGATGTTCCCGTTGATATTGTTTTTGCACGAGCCGTTTGGCATCTTCCGAACCCGTCTTTTCAAATTTGTTAATGGCGATGAAATCGGCAAAGCCGATCATATCGATTTTTTCTAGCTGGGACGGTGCCCCGAATTCAGCGGTCATGACATACAGGGAAATATCGCTAATCTTGGTAATTTCCGCATCTCCCTGGCCGATGCCGCTTGTTTCAACGATGATGATGTCAAAATCGGCGGCTTTTACAACGTCGAGGGCATCGCGGATCGCAAGGGATAGCTCGCTTTTTGCCTGGCGCGTAGCGAGACTGCGCATGTACACCCGCGGATGGGAAATCGAGTTCATGCGAATGCGGTCGCCAAGCAAAGCCCCGCCCGATTTTTGCCGGGTCGGATCCACGGATAGGATGGCGATGCGGATATCGGGAATTTCATTTAAAAAGCGGCGCACCAGCTCATCGGTCAGGGAACTTTTCCCCGACCCGCCGGTACCGGTGATACCGAGGACAGGAACCTTTTTCGTTTCTTCTTTTACTTGTTGTAACAAGTGAAGTTGTTCGTCATTGACGGTTGTTTTCCAATCAGGATCATGCAAAAATTCCGTAATGGTAATCAACCGGGCGATCGTCTGATCATCACCCTGTTTCACCTTTTCCAGCGGATTGGTTACAATTGTCGTTCCGGCTGCTACTTCTGCTTTCATTGTGGTGAGCGGTTCCGCCCCATTTTCCATTGTGGTGATCGTTGGAAAATCACAGGCTTCGAGCATGATATTAATCATGCCTTGCAACCCATATTTCCGCCCGTCTTCCGGGGAAAAGATTTTCACAACCCCGTAGCTTTCTAATTCATCGATTTCTTTCGGGATAATGACCCCGCCGCCACCGCCAAACACACGGATATGACTCGCATTTTTTTCACGGAGAAGATCGATCATATATTTAAAAAACTCCATATGGCCGCCCTGATACGATGAAACGGCGATACCTTGCACGTCTTCTTGAATGGCGGCATTGACGATTTCCTCAACGGACCGGTTATGGCCGAGATGGATAACTTCCGCTCCACTCGCCTGTAAAATTCTCCGCATGATGTTGATCGCCGCATCGTGCCCATCAAACAAACTCGATGCGGTTACAAACCGAACTGGATATTGCGGTTTATAAACCTTTGTCTCCATTTCCCCATCCCCCTTGATGGATTTTTTCAACAAACAAGACTTTGTCATCCCTGTAAAACAACGAGCCTTCATCTTTTTGATAAAACAACTTCTGAACTGCCAGGTAATCAGTTACTTTCGACATAGCGATGGATGGAACCAAAAAAGAGGCTCGTTTGCAAGTCGATATATTCTTCTAGCGTATATAACTTGCGCAAAGCCCATCTGCGGAAAGCCCACATTTGTCCCTGAACGAAAATATTGTGTGCCAGTAACTGAATTTCCGGTTCCTGTTTTTGAATTCCTGTATAGTTGAGATAACGCCGGATGAGTTCTTCAAAAATGCGGACCATTTGCAATTCCTTCTGCAACACGTAACGAAGCCGGTCTTTCGGGAGAGACTTCGCTTCCTGATACATCACCAATACTTCATCCTGCATCTCATCCATTATTTGAAAGTAAGAGGCAATGCCCTTTCGTAACGTTTCTTCCGTTGTTTCTTTTGTAAAATCCATGACCGCCTGGATTTTGTTCTGTACTTCATCGTAAATTTGGTCGCACACTAAATACAAAATGTCTTCTTTGGAACGAATGTATTCATACAGGGTGCCGATACTGAATCCGGAGGACCTGGCAATCTCCCGGGTCGTAGTGCGGTGAAACCCTTTTTCTTTGAAAAGGGAAATAGCTGCCTTCACCATTTGCCCCCGGCGGATTTTTATTAACCGTTCATCTTTAACGGAGGTTTCCACTGGCGATTTTTCTGACAAAGGATCACCTACTTTTCCATAGTGATGCAAGTGTTATTGAGAGGAAGAATCGTATTTATTTTTATAGGAAATAGTTGTTATTTGCCTGGATATGGTGTGCAATCTTTCGTAAATTTGGCGAATTGTTTCGCGTTTTTGGCATGGTGTTTCGCGAATTACGAAGCTTGTTTCGCGATGGGTGGTAGTTGTTTCGCGATTTTACTCGATTATTTCGCGGAAAAAGTTATTCGTTTCGCGATAAAATCCTGTTCTTTCGCGAAATCAAAGCGGGTTTTCGCACAAGCCGCCGATTTAAAGCATCCTGGATATAACCAGGCGCTGGATCTCCTGGGTTCCTTCATAAATCTGGGTGATTTTTGCATCACGCATATACCGCTCGACCGGATAATCTTTAATATAGCCGTAACCACCAAATACCTGGACCGCTTCCGTTGTCACCATCATCGCCGTATCGCCGGCAAACAATTTTGCCATCGCCGAAGCTTTACCATATGGCAAACCATTCGTTTCCAGCCAGGCCGCTTGATAGGTCAGCAGTCTCGCAGCTTCCACGTGGGTGGCCATATCCGCTAGTTTGAAAGAAATCCCCTGATTGGCGATAATCGGTTTACCAAATTGGTGACGTTCTTTGGCATATTGAACGGCCGCATCTAGGGCACCTTGCGCGATGCCAACCGCCTGGGCCGCGATACCGTTTCTTCCCCCGTCTAAAGTCATCATGGCAATTTTGAAACCCTGTCCTTCTTCACCCAAGCGGTTTTCCGCGGGCACGATCGTCTCTTCAAAGATAATTTCTGCGGTGGGAGAAGAACGGATCCCCATTTTCTTTTCCTTTTTCCCAACGCGGAATCCCGGAAAATCGCTTTCGACGATAAAAGCAGTGATCCCGCGATGGCCTGCTTCTGGATCGGTGATTGCAAAAACGATATAAATATCGGCAATACCCGCATTCGTAATAAAAATCTTCGAACCATTTAAAACGTAGTGATCACCTTTTTTAACCGCCGTTGTTTTCATATTGCTGGCATCTGAACCAGACCCCGGTTCTGTTAATGCATACGCACCGATGCTCGCACCCTGGGCAAGCGGCAGCAAATATTTTCGTTTCTGCTCTTCCGTACCGAATTTGTAGATGGGCCATGAAGCTAACGAAGTATGGGCCGAGAGAACCACACCGGTGGAAGCACAAACCCGGGAAAGTTCTTCAACCGCGATGCAATAGGCGAGATAATCACTGCCGATACCGCCGTACTTCTCCGGCCATGGTATGCCGGTAAGACCAAGTTCAGCCATTTTGTCAAAGATCTCCCGGTCAAACCGTTCCTCTTCATCCCTTTCAGCAGCAGTCGGTGCCACTTCCTTTTCAGCAAAATCCCGGACCATTTTTCTAATCATTTCATGTTCTTCAGATAGTTTAAAATCCAAGTTTATCCCCCTTCCTGCGACTTCTAGCCGAAAACCAGTCTGTTGAACTTTCGCGATATTTATTGATGGTTTCGCGAATTTTTAAGGTGTGTTCGCGATTCTAGCATTCTCTTTCGCGATTCTGATTTGTAGTTTCGCGCTATTCTCCCTGACTTTCGTGATTTTGCCCGGATGTTTCGCATTTTCTCTGAGGTGTTTCGCGAAATTAATCAAATCTTACGTGGTCTCCACTTTCCTTAACCGTTAAAAAGGCTTCTTCACAAAGCCTCTTGTTACTGAAAAGTTTCGCGTTTTTCCTGGAGTATCTCCCGATCCCCGCTTCCTGTTTGTAAATCGATCCCATTATTTCGTGTTTTCCTCTGAATCTTTCGCGACCATACTCAAATTTTTCGTATATAAACACCTTGTTTCGCGAAAACTCCCTATCTACGCAACCACCCCATTTCCAGCAACTAAAAATACAAGATGCATTTCTTCCCCAACCTCAATAAAACCGCTTACAACCATTCCTTCACTTTATAAAAACTTGCTGATGACCAGTCTTTGAATTTCGTTCGTTCCTTCATAAATTTGCGTGATTTTCGCATCCCGGAAGTACCGCTCCACAGGATATTCCTGCGAATAACCGTAACCGCCAAAGATCTGGACCGCTTCCGTTGCCACTTCCATTGCGGTATTGGAGGCAAACAATTTAGCCATGGAAGCTTCTTTATTCACTTTTACCCCCTGCTCATACAAAAAGCTGGCGTGATAGACTAATAATTTGGCGGCCTCAATTTTTGTCGCCATGTCTGCTAATTTAAAAGAAATCCCTTGATTGGCGATGATCGGTTTACCAAATTGATAACGTTCTTTCGCATAACGCAAAGCATGTTCATAAGCTCCTTCGGCAATGCCCAAACTTTGTGCGGCAATCCCGATACGACCGGCGTTGAGATTGGCCATGGCGATTTTAAACCCTTCGCCTTCGTCGCCGAGACGCTGCGCCTTTGCCACCACCATATTTTCAAAGGTTAATTGAACCGTTCTTGAACCGGAAAGCCCCATTTTCTTCTCATCTTTCCCGATGACTAGACCTGGCGTATTCTTATCTACTATAAATGCGGTAATCCCTTTTTTCCCCGCTTGCGGGTCGGTTTTGGCAAAAACGATGTATACGTCGGCCTCACCGCCACTAGTAATAAACATTTTGCTCCCATTGATGATATACTGATCCCCGTCTCGTTCAGCCCGCGTCTTTAACGAGGCAGCATCCGATCCGGCATTTGCTTCTGTCAAACAGAAGGCGCTTAAATATTGACCGCTCGCTAATTTCGGAAGATACTTCTTCTTCTGCTCATCCGTGCCGAATTGCAAAATTGGATTGGTACCAACGGAACTGTGGACCGATAAAATGACTGCTAAGGTCGGACTGACTTTCGCCAACTCATGAATCGTTATAATGTACGATGTAAAATCCATTCCACTGCCGTCATATTGTTCCGGAACCGTGATGCCCATGAGACCGAGTGTCCCCATCCTCCTAAGAAGAAAACGGGGAAAGGTCCCCTTTTCCATTTCCGGTACGAAGGGAGCAACTTCTTGCTCGGCAAACTTACGGACGATATCCCTTACTTGCTCCTGTTCCTTCGTAAATGTAAAGCGCATCTTGCGGGAACCTCCTCTATCCCTCAGGTACCTCGATTAATACCGCATCTCCTTGACCACCGCCGCTACAAATGGCAGCGATGCCGTAGCCGCCACCCCGTCTTTTTAATTCATAAGCTAACGTGAGAATAATGCGTGCCCCGCTAGCGCCAATCGGGTGTCCTAAGGCAATAGCCCCGCCATTGACATTGACTTTTTCGAGATCAAGATTGGCAATTTTTGCCGATGCCAGGGTGACCACCGCAAAGGCTTCATTAATCTCAAATAAATCGATCTCATCAACGGATTTGCCCGTTTTTTCTAATAACTTATTGATAACAAGACCCGGCGTTTTCGGGAAATCTTTTGCTTCCACAGCCACCGTTGCACTCGACACAATCCGGGCCAACGGTTTTCGACCTTCCCGTAGTGCTGCTTCTTCTTCCATTAAGACAAGGGCACAGGCACCATCATTGATCCCCGGCGCATTGCCAGCAGTAATCGTGCCGTCCTTATCAAAGGCCGGTTTCAATTGCGCTAATTTTTCTAAAGAAGTATCTTTCCGCGGCGCTTCATCCACTGAAACAGTCACTGGTTCCCCTTTTCTCTGCGGCACCTCCACCGGAACAATTTCCTCTAGCAATTTTCCTGATTCGGTTGCCGCGATAGCCCGTTTGTGACTGCGCAACGCCCACTCATCCTGTTCCTCTCGAGCAACCTCCATTTCTTTTGCCGTTAAATTGCCGTAATTCCCCATATGGACGCCATTGAAACTACAGGTGAGACCATCATAAATCATTAAATCAACAAGCGAGGCATTACCCATCCGGACCCCGGAACGGACACCGAAGAGGGCATGGGGGGCATTCGTCATCGATTCCATACCGCCGGCAACGATCGTTTTCGCTTCTCCGGCTTTGATCAAGGTATCCGCTAGCGTCACACTGCGCATACCGGATGCACAAACTTTATTGATCGTTTCTGTCGTCGTTTCCCACGGGATACCGGCATTTCGTGCCGCCTGCCGGGAAGGGAGCTGTCCCTGTCCGCCCTGTAACACGGTCCCCATCATAACATGATCAATTTGCTCACTTGTCACATCAGCACGCCGCATCGCTTCCCTTATCGCTATTCCCCCGAGTTCCGGTGCCGTCAAGCTTTTTAACGCACCGTTGAGCTTACCGAAGGGCGTCCTTGCCCCATCTAAAATAACTGTTTTCATAGCTCCTCCTCCGCAATATTTTTGTATTCGTTTACAAATAGAAGTAATTGAAAAAACTGAATGCAAATTGATAACAGTTCATCGACTGAACGCTCGCTCGACATACACCTGAAAAATCAGGCACCACGCTCCAATTACCGAAATAGCAGTGATGCCCCCGTGTAATACGAAGTTTATATTGAGCGAGGGGCAGTTGCGCCCCTCTTATCATATATAATACTCGATTTTTCCTAATATGAAAATAAATTATTTTCAGATTTTAATAAATTTTAGGATACAAGTTGTTCCTGTTCGCCGAAAACGGCTTTTTCTAAAATCTCAGCCACATCGTATGTCTTCACGGTATCTTCTACTTCTTTCGCCTTCGTACCATCAGATAGCATCGTCAAGCAGTACGGACAGGCCGAACCGATGATGGAAGGATTGACCTTTAAGGCCTGTTCTGTCCGGGCCACATTGATGCGCTGCCCGGTTTCTTCTTCCATCCACATGAGGCCGCCACCAGCACCGCAGCACATGGCGTTTTCTCGATTGCGTTCCATTTCCACGAGTTTAACACCCTGAATTGACTTCAAGATCTCCCGTGGTGGATCGTAGACATCGTTGTATCGTCCTAAGTAGCAAGAATCGTGGAAGGTGATCGTTTCATTGACGGCATACTTCGGTTTGAGACGGCCTTCTTTCACCCATTGATACAATAACTCGGTATGGTGATACACCTCTGCCTTAAAGCCGAGGTCCGGATATTCATTTTTGAAAATATTGTAAGCATGAGGGTCGATCGTGACAATCTTCTTGACACCGTGCTTTTCAAACTCTTTAATATTTTTCATCGCCAATTCCTGAAATAAAAACTCATTTCCGAAACGGCGGGCGATATCGCCGGAGTTTCCTTCCTTATTTCCTAAAATCGCGAACTTAATGCCGGCTTCATTCATGAGACGGGCAAAGGCGAGGGCGATTTTTTGACTGCGGTTGTCAAAGGATCCCATGGAACCGACCCAGAACAAGTATTCAAAGTCTTCGCCTTGCTTTTTCAACTCTTTTACCGTCGGGATATAGACATCATCCCGTAATGTACGCCAGTTTTCCCGTTCGCGACGGTTCAAGCCCCACGGGTTGCCTTGACGCTCAATGTTTTGCATCGTGCGAGCCGCATCGCCGCGCATTTTTCCTTCTGTGAGAACGAGATAGCGGCGTAAATCGATGATTTTGTCGACATGTTCATTCATCACCGGGCATTGATCTTCACAGTTCCGGCAAGTTGTACAGGCCCAGATTTCCTCTTCTGTAATCACATCACCGATTAAACTTTCTGTAAACAGGGATGTTGCGGCTGTTTCTTCCGCACCTTGACTGCGCGCCTGCCGGGCAAGCTGGTTCCCCGTCGTATCGGCAAAGGCAAAGGCCGGTACCCACGGAGACTGGGAAGTAACCGCTGCGCCGTAGTTCGTTAAATGATCCCGCATTTTCACGATTAAATCCATCGGACTGAGCATTTTCCCCGTTCCCGTCGCCGGGCACACACTCGTACAGCGGCCACACTCGACGCAAGCATATAAATCAAGCAATTGCAGCTGGGTGAAATCAGTAATTTTTCCGGCACCGAAAGTTTCTTGTGTTTCATCTTCAAAATCAATCATGGAAAGTTTGCCCGGATGATCCATGCGATCGAGAAACACATTAACCGGTGCAGCAATGATATGGGCGTGTTTCGACTGTGGAATATAGACTAAAAAGACAAGTAACACGAGTAGGTGAATCCACCAGAAAATGTAAAAGAGAACGAAACTCGCTGTCTCCCCAATCCAGGCAAAAGCCAGAGCAAATAAGGATGCAACCGGTTCTGTCCAGGTTGCCTCTTTGCCAAACCAGATCATTTCCATCCCGTTACCGAACAAGACGGAAAACATCAGGGAGGCGATAAAAATCAAGACGAGACCGTTTTTCAGCCCGCGCTTTAACCGGACGAGTTTGGCAATGTAGCGCTGGTAAAACGCACCGGTAACAGCGACAAGCACCATTAAAGTAACGAGCTCCTGGAAAAACTTAAACCCCGGGTAGAGCGGTCCTAAGGGTAAATGAGTTCCCGGTACGATTCCTTTCCAGATAAAATCAATGGCTCCGAACTGCACGAGGATAAATCCGTAAAAAATCGCCACGTGGACGAGCCCCATTGTTTTATCCTTTAACAGCTTTTTCTGTCCGAACACATAGACCCAGATCTTTTGCAGCCGTTCTTTATACCGTTTATCAAACTCTTCCTTTTTTCCGAGTTTAATATAGTTATAGCGCGTTTGAACAACCTTGACGAACAAGTAAACGGCATAGGCGGTAACGAGTATTGTTGCGATTAAATTCACCCATAAAAAAGCTTGCATCCCACATATCCCCCCTTGATAATTTTATGTTCCCGGGTGAAATTTCCCATCCCTAAAATTGCGGTTACTACTTTTTATTGCCTCTATTATACAATACTGAATGAGCATTCAGTCAACTTATTTGTCTAATTTATTTTAATCTTAACGCAATTATTATTCGTAGAAAACATTTTTTACGCATGTCAGTAAACACTTCCGGGAAAACCCCGCTTATTGTTTTCGCTCCATCTTAACCGCGGTTGGCTGGCGCCACTTTTGTAAACTGAAAATTCATCTTGTAATAGCCGACATGTTCTTCTTCCATAAAAAAATTGTATTGAATATCGAGGTTTCCTTTATTTAATTCCGGATTCCATGAAAAAGCTAACTTTTCCGTATGGGTATGCAGGAGGAATGACCCCAATCCCGTCCGGTAGTTGCCCGTTTTTTGTTCATTTTCCACAAAGCTCAACCGCATATTGACAAGCCCTTTGCGGGTAATCGCAGCTCCGTTTTTATCATTGAATTTCACGATCGTATGAATGTTCCCCTTTTCTTGAACTTCATCGTAAATCAAATAGACCGTATCATTTTTTTGCACGAATGTCCCGAACACGATGAGCTCCATCATTTCTTTGTCGGTAAAATCCCGTACGATTTCTGTTTTTAAGTTAATTTTTACCGGAATACCAATTTCCTTCACTGTAACACTCCTCAAATCATCTTTTCTATATCTTTTCTTACTTCATTATACCGGTTTTCCTGCAGCGACAAAGAGGCATCAAGAACATTCTTGGTTAAACGTCCTCATTCCGAGTTTAAAGGTGTCTCTTTTATTCCATACTGGGAATAGAAACCTTTACCAGGTTTTTCGGTGGCCAAAGGGAGGGAAGTAAAGATGGAATTGCTTAGAAAGTCCTGGGTAAAAAAGGGACTTACGATTGCAAAATGGTTATGTTTTTTTGGTGCCGCATCTGTCCTGATCTTTTTTATCTCGCTATTTATTCTATATACCGGCAGTAAAATTATCGGACCGCCTCCGATTGAGGTACCGGAGACGACGGTTTATTATGCGGCAGATGGTTCCGTTATAGGGGAAACAAATCTCGTGGGGAAGCGCTACTGGGTGGAACTTGATGAGATTTCTCCCCATTTAATTGACGCAACGATCGCGATAGAAGATCAGCGTTTTTATAAACACCACGGTTTTGATGGTATTCGTATTTTAGGGGCCATTTTTGCCGATATTAAAGCGATGGGCAAAGTGCAGGGGGCCAGTACAATTACGCAACAGTATGCCCGCAATCTATTTTTATCCCATGAAAAGTCGTGGATGCGAAAATTAAAAGAGGCACTTTATACGATTCGATTGGAAGCCAATTTAAGTAAAGAGGAAATTTTAGAAGGGTATTTGAACACGATCTACTACGGTCATGGCGCTTACGGAATCGAGGCGGCAAGCCGTTATTATTTTCAAAAAAGTGCCTGTGATCTATCCCTCCATGAAGCGGCGATGCTCGCTGGAATTCCGAAGGGACCGCGCTACTTTTCTCCTTTGAACGACTATAAAAATGCCAAAAACCGGCAAGAACTCATCTTATCGGTAATGGTCAAGGGAGGATACATTGATGCGGAGGAAGCCGAGACGGCCAAAAACATGCCTTTAGAGTTAGTCGGCGGCATCAAAACCGGTGAAAAAATCGCCCCGTACTTTCAAGATGTCGTGCGTTCGCAATTGCAAGCGTTAGGAATTGATGAACGGACGATTGCCCTTGGCGGTTTAAACATATACACTACATTAGACCCGGATATGCAGAAAATTGCCGAAGAAACGATCGCGCAAACAATCGACCCCCACTCGACGATTGAAGCGGCCTTGATTGCGATGGACCCGGAAACCGGGTTCGTAAAAGCTTTAGTCGGGGGACGCGATTATGATGTGAGTTATTTTAACCGGGCGACACAAGCGGTAAGACAGCCGGCATCCACAGTAAAACCGATTTTGTATTATGCCGCATTAGAAAAAGGCTTCACCCCGGCAACGACTTTTCGCAGTGAAGAGACGACCTTTGTGTACGATGATGGCCGAAAAGAGTATACGCCGAAAAATTTTAACGGCAAATATGCCGAGGATGATATCACACTCTTGCAGGCGTTAGCCCTATCCGATAATGTGTTTGCCGTCAAAACCCATTTGTTATTGGGAATGGATACCCTTGTTGATTATTTGCAAACCTTCGGCATCGAATCAGATATGGTCCAGGTCCCTTCCCTCGCCCTCGGTACATCGGGCGTGCGACCGGTGGAACTGGCCAAAGCCTACAGTTTATTTGCCAACGGTGGGAAACGGGTTGAACCGGTATTCATTGAAAAAATTGTTGATCGCCACGGCAAGGTCATTTATGAATATGAACAGGATGGCAAGCAAATTCTCGATCCGGACCTTGCTTTTGTGACAACCCATATGATGACGGGGGTATTTGATCCACGGTTGAATGGCTATACGAACGTGACGGGAGCCTCGATCAGTGATAAATTAACACGTGAGTATGCGGGGAAATCCGGTTCAACCAATACCGACAACTGGATGGTCGGGTTTACGCCCCAGCTCGTCTCCGTTGTTTGGACCGGTTACGATAAAGGCCAGTCGATCTCGCGGGTGACGGAACGGCAGTATGCCAAACAAATCTGGGCAGATTTTATGGAAAAAGCACTGGCTGACAAGCCGTATTTATCGTTCCGGCCTACAGATGGCGTGGTTGGAGTCACGATCGATCCGGAGACCGGCTTACTGGCAACCGAGGACTGTCCGAAAAAGCGGTATACGTATTTTCTAAAAGACACGGAACCGGCGGAGTATTGTACGAAGCATTCACCAGAAGAAGAGGAACGCTACTTCGATGGCATCGATGAAAAAATGAAAAAAAGCCCGTGGTACCGGCGCTGGCTCGACTGGTTGAATGAATAAACTTGTCGAAAACAGGAGAAAAAGGGCTGTCCAAAAAGGGAAATTATTTCAAGTTGAACCAAGCCAGAATGTTGATTTATTAAGGTGCTTGAACAAACAAAAGGGGCATCCAAAAGTCGAAAATCCGACTTTTTGGACAGCCCCTTTTTTATTCCATACCTAATTGTTTCTTCAACTCCGGGCTGGACCGTTTCCAGATTTCCCCGTCTCTTTGTTCTTTTAAAAACTCGCCTAAAATTTTCTTCGATTCCTCATCCATATGATCAACAATGAATTTCCCTTTCAGTGAGCGATCTAGATTGTTGACGTGTTCCGGCATCGATTTATAGCCCCGTTTCGCTTGCTTATTGATAATTAACTCGCAAGCGGTCACCCCGTGATAATAAGGACCTTCTTCATCCCGCTCAATCGTCACCCAGCAAAGCCAGTAAAATTTGCCGCCGGGTGGAACTTCTTCCTTATTCTTCACATATTTGACGCGCCGCTCCACTTCACTGCGGGCATGCATCGCCCCCATATCCACAAAAGCCCGTTTTTCTGCAACATCGACAAAAACCGGTGTGACATTTTCTAAATTTAATGAACCGACACCGAAGGTTTGATGCCCATCGGTCGGATCGTTTTTGATGATATTAAAACGAATTGTCTTTTTCTCGGTCACTGGCAAGTTCCTCCTTCCTGACTAGAAAAATAAACTTTCAAAAAACCCATTGATGCCATTTAAGAAAAGAGCGATTCCACCATGTAAGACCGGTCCAATCGTCAGCCAGTAAAGACCGGGAACGACAATAATGACGAGAAAAATAATTTGTCCGTACACTTCATACTGGCTTAATTTCACCCGCGATGAATGAGGCAGTACGTCTTGAATAATCCGATAGCCGTCTAGAGGAGGTAATGGCAGTAAATTAAAAACAAACAATAAAACATTTAAATAAGTAAAATAGTGAAGAAAGTGAAGCAACGGATCCATCATCCCGCTATACGGCACAAAGGCAATGAAACTATATTTAAGAAAGGCACCGATGATCGCGAGAAGCAAATTGCTAACCGGACCGGCCAGGGTTGTTAAAATACCGTGCAAACGTGGTTTTTCAAAACGAAACCGGTTTACGGGTACCGGACGCGCCCAGCCAAACCCGAAAAATAGAATAAGAAACGTTCCGAGCGGATCGAGATGGTGAAGGGGGTTCAGCGTCAGTCTCCCCTGATTTTTCGCCGTCGGATCGCCAAATTTATATGCCGTATACGCATGGGCAAATTCGTGCACCGAAAATGCGATGGCGATGGTTATGATCACATAGAGAAGGTCTTGAATATCAAAAGCGAGGAAGCGATTTAAAAAATCCATCATGTACTCCTTTTCGCGTATTCATGTTTATTCTAGCATCCCTTTTAAGGGTTTCCTAATTTTTGAACTGCATCAGCAAGGGGCGATTTAAAAAATCTGCTTTTTTAAAGCATCAATATATTGAAACGCCTCTTCGATTTCTTCTGCCGTATACTTTTGTTTCGCTTTCACGGTGTTAATTTTATGAATGATTTCCTCTTTCCCAAGGTCTTGAAAAAATAAAATCGTGGAGACGAGTTCTAAAAACCGGGAACTCCGGTTGTTCATATCTTGCAAACACGCTTCCAGTTGCGGAGGATTTTCCAGGTGCAGCATGTTTAAAAAGCCTTCCCCTTCTTCCGTTAAGTTATAGCGGTATTGAACGTAACCGCCCTTTTTAATTTTCGTCTCCTCTAAAAACCCCATATTGACAAGCTCTTCCACCCGAACGGTTAATTCCTCCGAGTACGGTCCGTAAAAATGGAACTGGAATTTCTCGTCAAAAGGAAAGGAGAGCTGTTTTGCGATATAGATCATTTTTTGTAACTTTTTTCTACCCGAGATTGCGCCGGCCAAACGAATCGCCTGCAACACTTTCGCATGTTCCCGTAGCATCCAATTCACCCCATCATTCCTTCTATATTTCTATCTTTGTCTCTTGCAACGTCCACTACGTCTATTTCTATCCGACTCATCCTGGTGGGGAATGTTCGCAATATTGATAAAAGCTCTATGTATTTGCTTCATTTCGACTTTAGCGCCGGTACAAAAGTTCTTTAATTTTTTTCACCGTTTGCGGATCATTTTTTTCATCCTCTAGTAAATCTAACGGATAATACAATTTATGATCCGTCCTGCGCTTACCGCTAATGGCATCGACAATTTCTGATTCCCGGGACAGCTCTCGCAAATCCCCATCGGGCATCAGTAATAAAATCGGCAGTCTTTCTCCTTCTTCGCCAGGACGATAAAAATCGTACGGCAAATCCGAGGAAGAATCAATAACTAAATAATAGTCTGGATCAATACCGATTTTTCTAAACAATTCTCCCAGCTCTTGATATTTCACGTATTCCTGGGCTGATGGTTCAAACTCGACATACTTGAATAAATGGCGATTGAGAAAACGACTGCATAAATCTCGTAAAATCGGATCATCCTCTTCTTGCCAAACATGGAAATAATATAAAACGATGGATTCATCCAATGTCAAGTAATCTTCCAGCGTCGGCTCTCCTGCAAACAAAGAATAAAAATGTTTCGGTTCATGCTTAAACCGATAGCCTTGTTCGTATAGATTTTGCGCCCGCAATAAAATTTTATTCAAAATCACTTCGGCACTGCGGGTCACCGGATGGAAGTAGACTTGCCAGTACATTTGATAGCGACTCATAATATAATCTTCCACCGCATGCATGCCGCTTTTTTTAAAGACAACTTGATCTTCCATCGGTCGCATGACACGCATGATCCGATCCATATCGAAATGACCGTAGCTGACACCGGTATAAAAAGCATCTCTTTGTAAATAATCCATGCGATCGGCATCGATTTGACTGGAGATGAGACTGATAATTAGCTGGTTATTATGGGTTTTGGCAATAACTTCCGCCACGTCTTTCGGAAAATCTGCATCAACTTTACGGAGCACTGCGTGGACTTCGGTATCGCCTAAAATAATTTTTTGCGTGTATGTTTCGTGGTCAAAGTGGAATACTTTTTCAAAACTGTGGGAAAAAGGGCCGTGTCCTAAATCGTGCAATAGCGCGGCACAAAGGGCAAGCAGACGATCTCTAGGGGCCCAGTACCATTCTTCCCGGGAACTAAAGACATCGTCAATAATGCGCCTCACAATTTCATAAACCCCCAGGGAATGGTTAAAGCGGGAATGTTCCGCTCCATGAAAGGTTAAAAAGGTCGTGCCGAGCTGTTTTATTCTGCGCAGCCGTTGAAATTCTTTCGTTCCGATTAAATCCCAGATGACACGATCTCGAACATGAACATAACGGTGAACAGGGTCTTTAAAAACTTTTTCCTCTTTTAATTTTTCGGATAAATATGTCATTTTTTAACCCTCTTCCTACCTATCATGATATTTATTATACCGGTTTTCCCAACCCGTTTCAGTATCTCTTGTGGACATTTCATAAACCTGTTCGAAAACAGGGAAAATCTACCATTCCCCACAATCCCATTCTTTTTTTAAAAACTACTTATCTTACATAGTATAAAACCGGATCGAACTGTCCATGCTATTAAAAACAACGTTTCCTTTCGTTTTTTCCGAAGCGTACTTATGAGAAAACCACAAATTTTCACCCCTTCAAAGTAAAAAATAATGGTATCAATAAAATGATAGGATGTGAGGAAATGAAAGTACGTCAAGATGCATGGACAGAAGAAGATGATTTGCTACTGGCAGAAACGGTTTTACGGCACGTTCGCGAAGGCTCTACCCAGTTAAACGCTTTTGAAGAGGTAGGGGATAAGCTGAACCGGACGAGTGCTGCCTGTGGTTTTCGCTGGAACGCCGTCGTCCGTCGCAAGTATGAAAAAGCTCTTGCTTTAGCGAAAAAACAGCGGAAACAGAGACAAAGATTGTTAGGAAAAGACCACGGCGGCAAGAAAAAACTATTGTATCAGCCACCGATGC
Organism: uncultured Bacillaceae bacterium; assembly: GCA_937951955.1. Lineage (GTDB taxonomy): Bacteria > Bacillota > Bacilli > Bacillales > Caldibacillaceae > CALGAD01. The sequence continues at coordinate 68,626 of CALGAD010000108.1, read as the reverse complement.
CGACACCGGAAGAGCTCGGCTTAACACCAGAAGAGCTTACGAAGCTACCTGAACAGGAAGGCGGAAATACCGGTCAGCAAATCGCCCAAACGGTGAATGGCCAGACAATCACACTCGATCAAGTGATTCTGTTCCTACAAAATTTAAATCATTCCAATCTCGAAGCCAATATTTATAAAACAGAGAATGAAAGATTAAAACGAGAGATGGCGGAACTCGAAAAAACGAAGGAGACGTTGGAGAAGAAGATTGCTGAGTTAGAAGAGAAATCATCAACGATGCAAGAGGATTATGAAACCCTTGTCAATATACTGAACCGTGCCAGAAAAATGGTTCTCTTTGAAGAAGAGGAGAAACCTTCGACCACTTTCAAAATGGATAAAAACGGCAATCTGGAAAAAGTGGCTGAATAGCGGAGACCTGCAGGCAGCAACTCATCTCGTATATCCGGTCGTAAAAAAGGGAGGCGGAAAATCTTTCCCCTCCCTTTTTCCTTCTGTTTATTTGTCACCGATATTTCGTTCGTCTTATAGCCACTGTTTATTTCGCTCATAAACCCGCTCGAGGTAGCGTTCATATAAAGTTGTTTCTTGCGGTAGTAATTCACTGTTGTAGACTTTGTTATTCGATAGGCTCTGTAAAACTTTTAAAAAACGGAACATCGCATCTTGTACCGTAAGAGGAACGCCTAGCAATTCTTCCAGCGACGCCATCACATCAGGATTGACATCAGGATAGGTGAATTTCGTATGCGCATCCCGTTTCGCCCGGTGATAAAACTCGCGAATGACCTCGGCGCGTCTAGCACCACTTCCCGATATACAGAGATAAATTTGTACCGCCACGCCTTTTTTCACGCGGCGCTGGGAGATTCCGGCAAATTTCTTGCCCCCGATACTCAAATCATAACTTCCCGGACAGTAAGAACCGACAATTTCGCGCGCCTCAATCTCATCCGTCAAATCCCGGTACATCATTTTCACAAATTCATACATCGCATCATACCCGCGATTGATTTCAATGGATGAGTCCCGTTCGGGAAATACGAGGGTCAGATTTAATATCCCTTCATCCACAAGAACAGCAAGACCCCCGGAAGTACGCACAATGACTTGATAGCCTTCCTGCTTCAGCCAATTGATGCCATCTTCAATAAAAGGGAGGCGCGCATCGGCAATGCCCAAAATCGCAGCATCGTGATGCACCCAGGCGCGGGCCACAGCCGGGGATTGACCACTTCCTACCGCTTCACAAAGCGTATCGTCCATGGCAAAAGACTGGGCCGGATGAAACATCGGACCGAGACTCGAATGGTCAATGATCCGCCATTCATCCTGGCGCAACAGTTTCAGGGCTTCGTTCATGTTCATTCTCCTCGTAGTTATTTCCATCTATCCGGATGGAGGGGATTTGTACCATTCTTGGCAGCAATAAAAGGCGAGAACCCCGATGTCTCGCCTTCGTTCCAATTAATTCTATCTTAAAATTTGTTGCTTAATCTTCTAAAGCTTGAGCCGCCGTAATCAAGGCTAATTTATATACATCATCTTCATTACAGCCGCGGGATAAATCGTTCACGGGAGCATTTAATCCCTGTAAAATCGGACCGACCGCAGCAAAGTTTCCTAAACGCTGGGCGATTTTATAACCGATATTTCCGGCTTCCAAACTCGGGAAGACGAATACATTGGCATCGCCCTGGATTACGGAATCCGGAGCTTTTTTCAGGGCAACGGATGGTACGAAAGCCGCATCAAACTGGAATTCCCCATCGACGACTAAATCCGGATCGAGTTCTTTGGCGATGCGAACGGCTTCAGCTACTTTTTCCGTTTCTTCCGATTTGGCGGAACCTTTTGTGGAGAAGCTTAACATCGCCACTTTCGGATCGATGTCAAACATTCTTGCTGTCTTGGCACTTTCCACAGCGATTTCCGCTAAATCTTGCGCATCTAAACTGATGTTAATGGCACAGTCGGCAAAGACATATTTTTCGTCGCCGCGAACCATGATAAAGGCACCGCTCGTTTTCTTCACACCCGGTTTTGTTTTAATAATTTGCAATGCCGGACGAACGGTATCTGCTGTGGAATGGGCTGCACCGCTGACCAATCCGTCGGCTTGATTCGTGAAGACGAGCATCGTACCGAAGTAGTTTTCATCCCGCAACAATTCGAGAGCCTGTTCTCTTGTGGCTTTTCCATTGCGGCGCTCCACAAACTTATCTACAAGCATTTCGTAATCGGCGTATGTATGGGGATTGATGATTTGAATACCCTCCAGGGAAAGACCGAGGGATTCTGCTTTTTCCGCAATCTCCTCTTCATCCCCGATCAATAGCGGCACGAGGACTTGTTCTTCCGCCAGTTTCGTTGTGGCTTTTAAAATTCTTTCATCCGTTCCTTCTGGAAACACTATTTTTAAGCCTTTACCGGCTACTTTCTCTTTGACAATTGCAAATAAATCCAATGAAAGTCCCTCCTAAATTTTATCTTATTCAAGCATACTAAATGTGAGAAAATTTGCAAGGTAATGGCGAGACAAGTTCTTCCGGAATAACTTTATGTAGAAGAACAGGGCAGGAGCAAATGATGGATAAAATATCTGGAACGTTTTACAATCAGAAAACTGTGGCACAACTTCTAGCAAGCTTCATGCGCGTTTTCTTTCCTTGAATATTCCTATCCAAATTTATTTTATAACGAAAAATTCTTTCTATCCATCTATTTTTCCTTTTCCAGAGAACGATGTTTTATGAATAGCTCTATAAGTTGCACATATATTTAGTAGTAATCCAATCCCTTTGCCAGGTAAAAACTATTTTTCCTCGATTCTTCCTTTTCATCTTCAATTATTTTCGAACCATTCGCCTAATGGTTACATACATTGTTGAATAGGTTCATTCCAGTATAACAGGAGGAAAAATCGATGGCTGTTATTGCCCATAACCAAGCAGAAGTAAATTTATTAGCCAGGCTGATGCGAGCAGAGGCAGAAGGGGACGGCAATCTGGGGATGCTCCTCGTAGGAAATGTCGGGGTCAACCGGGTGCGCGCGGATTGTCTCGATTTTAAAGATATTCGCACCATCACCCAAATGGTCTACCAGAGCCCGGGTGGTTTCGAGGCAACGCAAAAGGGATATTTTTATCAGGCGCCGCGGGAAAATGAACGGCGGTTGGCCAGGCGGGTCTTGAGAGGAGAACGCTTCCATCCCGCAACGAATTCCCTCTGGTTTTTCATGCCATCAGGCGCCTGTCCGGCCCAGTGGTTTAACCAGTGGAATACGGGTCGATTTAAATCCCATTGCTTCTACTCACCGACCCAATCCGATTGTCCAACCGTCTATTAAACACTGATGTGTTCAACATCTATAATCTTTCTTGCTAAATTTTTTGAGGAGGGAAACGCTCATGAGCAATCAACAAAATGGTGGATATACTTACGGATATCCATATTCTCAACAGTTTGGTACTAACCAGGGAAAATCGTACCCGGGTGGATATGGTGGTCAATGGACCGGGCAACAAATGCCCTTTTTCCCGGGCTTCCAGCAACAGGCAAGCTTCCCGACGATGCCTTCCGGTGGATTTGTGCAAACACCAGGTAGCGGGCAAACGGGTGTAGAGGTGCCGGGCATGTTGCCGAGTGAACAATCCTATATTGAAAATATTTTCCGCCTGAATAAAGGCAAATTAGTAACGGTGTATATGACTTTTGAAGGAAGCACCGAATGGAATTCCAAAGTGTTTCGCGGTGTCGTTGAAGCAGCCGGGAGAGACCATTTAATTTTAAGCGATCCGGAAACAGGATACCGCTATTTATTGCCGATGGTTTACTTTAATTATGCCGTGTTTGAGGAAGAAATTGATTATTTTTACCCCTTTGGCGGCCAGATGCAAGGCGCAGCCACTTATCAACCGAGATAATCCCTGGATTTTCTCGCTTAAAAAAACCCCTTTTCCTGTCAGAAACAGGTAAGGGGGTTGTATTTTTTCAATACCGATCTCTAAACAACCGAATGGCAGCAATCATTAAGAGAAGCCATCCGGTCAACAAACAGAAGCCACCAATCGGGGTGACCATCGCGATACTGAAACCGGTGAGCGTACGCAAAAAGATCGTTCCGGAAAAAAGGACAGTTCCGAGAGTGAATAAGGTTCCGGACCAATCGAGCAAAGAACTATAAGAGAATTTTATTTTTAACAGTCCGACGGCGAGTAAGGCCCCCGTATGGAACATGAGAAATTGCACCGCGATTCCCCATATTTCCACAAAGTAAGGGTCAACCATCCCTTCTAACACATGGCTGCCGAATGCACCGGCGCCTACGGCAATAAAGCCGAATAATGCTCCTATGAATAAGAATACATTCATTCTGCTCTCTCCTTTGCCTTCGCATGGTTAAAAATCAAAGATGGAATCACCGTTTGCCCCATCATCGGTTTCCATTTTCTTCTCACCAAAGGAAACTGCAGTTGATGATGGTGCTGAATATATATTGGTCACTGGTTCTGAACGAACAGCAGCTGCTGCGAACGAATCTTCTTTTGTGTTATCGAGAATTACTTCACATAACGTTTTAATCGCCTGGATTTGTTCACGCACTCTAGCTTCCGATTCTTGCCGTTTTGCTTCGGCAAGCTTTTCTTCCATTTTCCGTAAAATCGTTTGGTATGAAATTTCCATGTTTTCACCTCACTCGGCATCGGGTCAAGGAGCCCGATTCCCTTCTTTCCTATCATTATTTTACAAAAATTCACCCGTTCATGCGACTTTTTCTTATAAAAGGTAGCAGTAAATAAAATGCTAGACCAAAACCCGCCCCTTTTTTCGGAGCGGGTTCAATGGTTAATCGAGCAATTGTTCAATGAGCGCATCGAGTAAATCCATGTCGATATCCAGCATACGCAGTTCGGTAATAATAGCAAATTTGTCCGTGTGCTTGGTTACCACTTGATATATCTTTTCCTTTATCGCATAGGAAATCTGTGCCTTTTGCAGCAGATTAAAGACGCGTTCGCGATCATCGCTCCATTCCTTTTGTTCGATTCCTTCGGTAAACAAAATCGCAAGATTCGCAGCACTTGGCACGCCGGTTACTACAACGGTTAACGTTGCACTTTTTTCATCATAGGCAAGCGTCCCTTCCACTACCTTGCCATCTACACGAATCTGAACCTTATTTACAGGGCGGACGCCGCGGAAATGTAATTTCCAGTGACGGACTTCGGGTAGAAAGGAGCGATCGCCTGTCGCTGCCTCGATGATAAACGTACTCTTATCCCAATCCCAGAGGATATTCGTAATCGCATGCTTTCCTTTTTTAAAATCGAGGGAAATCCCGTCATCTTCATAAAGCTCGAAACGGTTATTGGTTCCAGGGAAAATATGCACTTCGAAATGTTTTGGATTTGTCACCCCGTTTTCTCCTGCTGTAAGGTCCGCAAGAGGAACGATCGCCCCTTCCTTCGCTAAAACAGGGATAGCGTCGAGCCCGCGGAACATGCGCACCTTTTTATTACCCGTATAGGCACGGCCGGTGAAGAAGTCGAACCAAGTTCCTTCCGGGAGCCAAATGTCACAAGATGCGAGCTGTAATTCGGAATGAACAGGCTCCGTAATCGGAGCAACGATCAATTCACTACCGAAAAAGTATTCGTTCGGGACTTCATATGCTTCTTCCTGATGAGGATATTCGTAATAGAGCGGCTGAATGAGCGGTTCAGCCTTTTCACTCGTGCGCCAGTTCATCGTGTATAAATACGGAATGAACGCATGGCGCAGGCGCATAAACTCACCATATATATCGGCTATGTGGGACGGGAAATTCCACGGTTCTTTACCGGAAAAAGGATTTTTAGAACTATGCAGGCGCATAATCGGGCTAAAGACACCGAACTGAACCCAGCGTAAAGCGAGTTCATCATCCCGTTTGCCGCCAAAATGCCCGCCGATATCATGACTCCACCACGTATAGCCGATATTCGTGGCAGTCGCGGTAAAATACGGCTGGAATCGTAATGACTCCCATGAAATAATCGCATCCCCGGAAAAACCGATCGGATAGCGATGGCTGCCGACACCGGCATAACGCGACAAGATCACGGGACGTTTTTTGCGTTTCAGCATATCCAGGCTATGGTAATGGTTTAACAGCCAGAGCGGGTCCAGATTTTTCATACGGCTGACAGAACCTTGCTGCCAGTCAATCCACCAGAAATCGACACCGATTTTTTCCTGGGGATGATGAAGATGTATAAAATAGGCCTCACGAAAATCATTATCGGTCAAATCAAACGGAATCGGTTCTTCGTTTTCGTAATCAATCCCTAATTCTTTGGCCATTTCTTCATACATCTCTTCATGGGGTCTCACCCCATCTGCCGGGTGGACATTTAGCGTGATGTAGAGTCCCCGTTTTTTTAACCATTGTAAAAACCGCTCGGGGTCCGGAAACAGCATGCGATTCCACGTATAACCGGTCCAGCCGCTCCCGTATTTGGCGGGAATATCGACGAGATGCCAGTCCATATCGATGACGGCAACCGCTATAGGAATGTTCTCCGCTGCAAAGCGATCCATTAATTCCATATATTCTTTTTCATCGTATTTCCAAAACCGGCTCCACCAGTTTCCTAATGTATAGCGGGGCAATAGCGGCGGTCTTCCGGTTAACTGGAAAAAGTCACGCAAGCCCTTTTTATAATCCCGGCCATGGGCAAAAAAATATAAGTCAATTTGCTTTCGCTCCCGCGGCCGAACCGTTTCTTCATCGCTTAACACGTTCGATGCGGAATCATCCAGTACCGCATAACCGTTTTTCGCTTGGATCCCGTCTTCCAGTTCCACCGCTCCATCGATAAAGTCGAGGGTACGCACCGTTCCCTTTAATGTTTCTATTTTTTCACCAAAGTACCAGCGATTAGCATATAGGCTGTAATTATTTTTCACATCAATCCATAACGAATATTTTGTAAACGGGCCGTACGTATAATAAAGATGGAAATGGTCCGTTACGATTTCGAGCATCTTTTCAGACCGATTTACTGTAAACTTTGGTACCGGAAACCGGCGATTCCAGATCGACTGGGTAGCCCGGTCTTCAAAAACCCCATCTTCACTATACTCGAGACGAAGTAGTGATTCCGTTAATACGGTGAAACGGAAATTTTCGCCCTGCACAATCGCTTGCGCATTGGCCTCCGGTTGAAACTCCCAGGCGAAAGTCCCCATTGCCTGTCCTCCTTCGCATTTCGAAAGATTTTTCCTCAATTCATTCACTACTTTGTTCGCTCTTGATCCCTGATTTTCCTCTGGTCCCAATAAAAGATTTCAAATGACAGAAAAGCGAGAAGAGAAAACGTGAAAAACGGTATTAAAAAGATCAATTTGAAAAAGCTGACATATACGATAGAAAGACCGATGATCATGATTAAAAAAGTTGCGAGCGGTCGACCTACCGTATAGAAAAAGCTATATTGTAATAATGTTTTTACCCGTTCATGGTAATGTGCCTGCAGTGAAAAATAGTTCATCGTAAAGACGAATAATATCGCACCGAAAACGAGGATGATTACAAGAAACATCATATTATTCAAGCTTTGAAAATAATACACATCCCCCACCCAGATAATCCACAACAAGGCAAAGATAAAACCGGCGCGGGTGCTTTGTTTATAATTGGCTTTCCAGTGCTGGAAATAGGCTTTTGTTAACGAAGGCTGCTCGCGCTTTAACACCCAATCCCTCGTGGTGGCAAACAGGGCCACGATCGCCGGAAAAGCGAGGAAAGGAAAGGTCACAAATACCGCCAGTAAGTAGTATAGTAAGCCAATATCTAATCCGATCCAGAAGAAGAGTGTTAAAACAAATAAAAAAGGAATATTGAATAAAAAACAGTACATATTCGGTACAGCCAGACGCATGACCCAATCGGTTAAATTGTATAGAAAATCCCAAAATCTCGATTGACTTTCCATTTGAAACCTCCCAAACATATTAGTCCCTTTTCATTTTCTGTCAAACTAGCTGACAGAAGAATAGGAATAAAATCTTTAATCCCATTCTATTACAAACGCGCTTAATTTTGTGAAATCCATTTCAAACTTCCTCTTTTACACATCGTACCGTCTTCATTTTGCGTCTGATTGGCCATATTTACAATAATTATTTTCTTTCTTCATTTTTTCGATTGCGCCATAAATAAAGTTTTTGCGAAATTCTGCTCGTTGTTCATAGATAGTGTAAGCCACTTTTTACGCAATAAAAAAACATGGGTCTTCCAGCCCTTCAATGATACTATCTTTCCATGAAAAGAAAAGTATCCGGGAAGCCCATGCTAAATAACTATTTGACAGCACCTTCAGCAATACCTTTGATAATGTATTTTTGGGAGAACATATAGAAAATCACGACCGGAATAATTGTCATAACAAGTCCGGCCATCGCCTGGTTCCACTGGATCGTAAATTCTCCAAAGAAATAGAATGTCGATAGTGGAATCGTTCTTAGTTCTTTTGCTTTTAATGTAAGCGACGGTAAGAGGTAGTCGTTCCAAATACTTATAACGTCCAAAATCATGACGGTTACCGTTGTCGGTTTCAACATCGGGAAAATGATGCGCCAGAAGACGCCCCATTTCGTTGCCCCATCAATCGTCGCCGCTTCTTCCAGGGAACGCGGAATCGCTTTTATGAAACCGTGGTAAAGGAATACGGCCATACTTGCATGGAATCCGATGTTCATAAAAATAAGTCCACCGTGGGTATTCAGCATCGGAATTCCTGTCGTTTTCATGATCCAGTTCATTTCCTGCATGAGCGGCATCATGATCGTCTGGAAAGGAATGAGCATTGTGGAAATAAATACCATGAAAATGACCCGGCTCAACAAATTGTCCGTCCGCGCCAGCATCCAGGCGGTCATGGAAGCGAAAATGACAATGAATATCACCGAAATAATCGTAATATACAGTGAGTTTGTAAAGGCATTGAAAAAGTTCATCTTCGCAAAAGCTTCGCGGTAGTACTCCAATGTAAACTGATCCGGTAAGGCCAAAACATTTTCATACAGCTCGGATCGAGTTTTGAATGAGTTTACGATCATGATATAAATGGGCGAAAGGTAGAGTATGCCTAATAGGAAAAGGAGTGTTTCTTTGATCATTTTACCTATTTTCATTACATTTCTACCTCCCGCTTCTTCGTCATGTAAACCTGGGTTAAGGAAATCGCAGCGATGATGATAAAGAAGATAATCGCTTTCGCCTGTCCATACCCATAGTTGTTGTATCTAAAGATTTCATTATAAATGTGCATCGCAAACATTTCCGTCGAACGGACCGGACCACCGCCGGTTAAGGAAAGGTTGACGTCATACACTTTAAAGGCGAAAGATAAGGTTAAAAAGAGACAGATTGTAAAGGCAGGCATTAACAGTGGTAAGGTGATATGCCTTAAGCGTTGCCAGTAATTGGCGCCATCAATTTTGGCAGCTTCCATTAATTCTTCCGGGATATTTTGAATTCCCGCGATATAAACGATCATCATATATCCAGCCATCTGCCAGGTAAACACGAATACGATGGCATAGATCGCATAATCCGGGCTGAGTAGCCAGTTAAAGAAAATGTTATCAAAACCGGTTAATTCACCGAGAATCGCAAACGCATCGGAAAAAATGAATTGCCATATATACCCGAGGATTAAACCGCCGATCAAGTTTGGCATGAAAATCATCGTCCGGGATAATTTGGCCATTTTTAATGCAGATGTACAGAGTAGAGCAAAGGTCAGTCCTAATAGATTGACAGAGATGACCGCCATGATCGTGAACTTAATCGTGATCCAGGCGGAGTGGAGAAATCGTTCATCGGACCATAGTTTAATAAAGTTTTCGATACCGACGAATACTTTTGGGTTGGCAGCTATTCCGTCCCATTGAAAGAAAGCATAGACGATACCGTATATAAAAGGAACAATAACGACAATTGTAAAAATAAACAATGTGGGTACAGTGAACAGCGCAAACCAGAGCCTGTCTTTCGTCTTAGACACTATACTCCCTTCTTTCTATGAGTAGAATCTTTTGTTGAAAAAACTGGACGCGCCGAAAACTCGGCGTGTCCAAGTTTACCCATTATTTATTGAACTGCATTTTGATAAGCTTCATCGAGTTTCTGAATGAGTTCCTCACCCGTCATGTCTTCGTTCAAGAAGAATTCTTGAGCGATCGGTGTGAACTCGTTAACTACTAAGTTCGGTGGATAGTATGCATGGGACCACGGAATCGTGTTTCCACTATTGGATGCTTCTAATACATCTTGAGACAGCGGATCCAGGTTGTCAGCTGCAATATTCGTCATAGCCGGTACGAACTTGAATTCTTCAACAATGTAACGTTGACCGGTTTCGCTGGATACTAACCAGTTGAGGAAATCGATAGCAGCATCAATTTCTGCTTGATTTTTTGTTCCGTTAACGGCCCAGAATGCACCGACGCCAACAGCTAATTTGTCATTACCTGCAAGCGGGAAGGGCATCATACCGACTTCGAAGTCCATTTCAGCTTCGTAATCAGCTAAGAGACCCCATGCCCAGTTACCCTGGTGAATCATAGCAGATTTACCTGTTGCAAAGTCACCGACTTCTTCGTCATAAGTTACATCTAACGGATTTACTGCATATTCACGGATGGCTTCCATGAACTTACCGAATTCCTGGAATTCCGGTGTGTCCGCCATCGTTACTTCGCCAGCTTCAAGTTGTTTAATGAATTCAACGTTATCCACTTGTACAGAGAATGGATAGTTACTGATATGGCCAATCAAGAAGTATGCTTCTTGAGAAAGTCCGAATGGATTGATTCCTTCATCTTTCAAGCGTTGCAAGGTAGCAACAAAAGAATCATAGTCTTTCACATCTTCAGGGCTGACTAAATCTTTATTGTATACGATTCCGAAACCTTCAACACCGTATGGTAAGCCGACAAGTTTGCCGTCTAATGTTAATTCCATATTCGGTGCGATGTTCGGTACGAACTCGGCATCGCCTAAATCAGCAAGATAGGATTGTAGTTGTTGTGCTTGATAAGGTCCATCAAGTGTGAAAATGGAAGGACCAGAATCACTATTTAAATGAATTTGAAGTTGCTGGAAATAGTCGTCTCCAGTTGTACCCCAAACTTCAACTTCTACACCTGTTTCTTCTGTATATTCTTTAGCAAGGGCTTCGAGTTGCTCGGAAATTTCTACCTTACTTTGGAAAATGGTAATTTTTTGTCCGGAAGATTCTTCCGATGTTTCTCCTTCACTTCCCCCTGCAGCTTCATCTGTTTGATTGCCACCGCATGCTGCAAGCAGCAAGATCAGAGCGGCGAATACAGTAAAGATAAACCATCTTTTTTTACGAAACATCACTGAAATACCTCCTTGTAATAGTTGTTTATATGTGAATAAAACTACAAAGCTATTATAGAGCGAAAACGGTTAAAAGGCTAATTTTTACCAATTTTTACTATTTATGGAAATTTGCTCTTTGATTGTGTAACCTTTATTGAAAATTTCAATCTCCAAAGGTTCTCCAGTAACAGAAACGGTAATCGTATTTTTGTCAACCTGTAATTTGACGTCGCGCCCCTGATACTGGAATAAGCATTCATAGCCTTCCCAGTTTTCCGGTAATTGAGGATATAAGGATAGCTGTCCGGATTCCCTAATGCGTAATCCGGCAAACCCGTATATAATCGCGAGCCACGTTCCGCCCATATTGGCAAGATGCAGCCCATCTTTTGTATTTTTCTGGGTATTGTCTAAATCAAGGCGAGCCGTTTCCATAAAGTAGCGATATGCTCGATCCATATCCCCGATTTTTGCGCCCATGATGCTAAAAATACAGGATGAGAGCGAGGAATCAAAGGTCGTAATTTTCTCATAGTATAAATAAGAGTTTTTAACCGTTTTCAAATCTTCGATACCATCGAGCAAGAAATGAGCCAGTACCGTATCCGGTTGCTTACATACCTGGTAACGATAAAGGGTAAGCGGATGAGTATTAAGCAGTAACGGATAGCGATCCTTCGGTGTATTTTCAAAATCCCATACCGCTTTTTGTAAGAAACTATCGTCTTGCGGATTAATATCTAGCTTTTCGTCATAAGGTAGATACATAGCCTTAGCGGCTCTTTGCCAGATTTCAGGTTCTTCATCCTGGAGGTTGATGCGCTTCCGCAATTCTACTAATTTATCAGGATATTGTTTTTGTAGAAGGTCATATGCTTTTTTGGCCCATTCCAGGTTGTATTTGGCCATTGCATTCGTATAGTAGTTGTTATTAACAAGCGCAGTATATTCATCAGGCCCGGTTACGGCATCAATCCGGAACTCATCATTTAGAAAGTGCCCGGTATCAATCCAGAGACGAGCGGTTTCAAATAATACTTCCGCTGCATAGTCCCGGAAAAATTCCAGATCACGGCTAACTAAATAATATTGCACAAAGGCATAAGCGATATCGGCACTAATATGGTATTGAGCCGTTGACGCTGGATAATAGGATGAACATTCCTGTCCCGTAATCGTCCGCCACGGGAATAATGCGCCTTGCTTATGGCCCATTTCTTTCGCCCGGGCGCGTGCGTGATCCAAAATATTGTAACGATAGGTTAAGAGCTGCCTGGCTAGTTCCGGTTTTGTCAACATGAATACCGGGAGCATGTAAATTTCTGTATCCCAGAAGTAATGCCCTTCGTACCCTTCTCCAGAAATGCCCTTAGCAGCAATATTGGAACACGCATCTCTTCCTGCTGATTGCAGCAAATGGAATAAATTGAAACGAATTCCTTCTTGAACCTTTTCATCGCCGTGGATGATGACATCCGCATGAGACCAGTAGTTTTGCATATATGTTTCTTGTTCTTGTAAAAGATCGGAAAAGGATTTTTCCGTTAAGGATTGATGAATGGCCATTCCTTGTTGGACGAGATCCTCACCGTGTCTTCTACTGTCTACATAAACATTGCGTTTCTCCACGGTTTGCACTTTTGCCAATTGGAAGGTGATTTCCGTTTGTACGGCTTTATCTTGAGCTACTTGCGATATTGTTCCATCAGAATGTGCATGCGTTGTGATGCAGGCTGTTTGTAGTTGAGATCGCTTTGTTTCTGCAACAACAACCGCATGAGACCCATCTACTTTAACATCCGTAACTGAAAGGATGTGGCCATCGTCTCTGGCCAGGCGGGGGTCGTTTTCATTCGTGTAATTGGAGACATTGCCGTCAACGGTCGAGACAATTTTGACTTTACCAAAAAAGTTTACTGGCTCTAGCGACACCTGAATGGAAAACAATTCCCGTTGGGTAAAGGAAACGAGGCGACGAAAGTTAATTTTGACTTCCTTACCTTTTGGTGAACGCCAGTGAATTTTTCGTTCTGAGTATCCTTTATCTAAGTGGAGAATTCTTTCATATGATTGAATTTCACCTGCAAATAGACTGAACCGTTCTTCCTCTTCACCGAGATAAATCTCCAGTCCTTGCGCATCAATCACATTGACAATTTTTTCTTTAATGCTCGGGAATCCATGGTGTTTTTCATTATAGGGAATATCAACGATTTCATAGAAAGCATTGATATATGCCCCTTTAATTGTGTCGACACCATGATCATAGCCTTCTTCAAAATTGCCGCGAACCCCTAAATAGCCGTTCGCTAACGAAAACAAACTTTCTTCGACGTTTAGTTGCTGGGGGTCAAGTTTTGTGCGAATAATTTTCCATGACATAAGCTGACACTCCGATGTATGATCATTGTTTTTATCTTTTTGTAAATCTATTGAAACAAAAGTAATTTACTTGTTAAATATAGTAATAATTTTCATCTTTAATTGAAATATATTATGGAATCGGTTACAATTATATTAAATATTTTTGACTTTTATCATTTTTTTTGGAAAGTTGGTGCGAGAGGTTGGATATTGCGACGCAACGGAAGATTGTTAAGCAATTTTATAAAGCGAGGATTAAAAATCATAAAAATGAATACATCCATCCTTCATATCAGCTGGAACAAAAATTATTGAATGCGATTCGTCTCCGGAATACAAACGAGGCCATTTCAGCATTAAAGGAAATTAATAAACAAGAACGGGCAACACTTTCTCCCGACCCTCTGCGATCGTTAAAAAATTCCATTATTTGTTCCTGTACGCTTTTTACAAGGGCTGTGATTGAAGGTGGGATGCATCCAGAAGTCGCGTATAATTTGAGCGATGTGATGATTCAAGAAATTGAAAGATTGGATGATCAGGAGAAGCTGGAAGAGTTTGAGGTCAATATGGTCTATACGTTTATCCATACCCTGGAAGCAGAACAGATGCCGAAATATCCACCGATTGTCCAGAAAGTGATTTCTTATATTCACGAACATATCCTTCATGATTTGTCTTTAGAAACGATTGCCAGGGAGCTTTATATCAACCCAAGCTATCTTTCCACGATTTTCAAAAAAGAAACAGGTACCACTTTAATCGAGTATATAAATCGGAAGAAAATCGAGGAGTCCAAATACTTTTTATTACACTCGGATCTTTCCATTTCCGATATCGCGAACCTGTTCCACTTTTGCAATCAAAGTTATTACACTTCCTTATTCAAAAAGTTTACTGGTACTACGCCAGGAAAGTTCCGCGAATTAAATAATGGGCATGTATAAAAATCCTTTTACTTCCAATTATAAGAAGGATATTCTTTATTTTTTATCTTGGTGCAATAAGTAATTCAATTATTTCAAAAGGGAAAATCGGGAAAAAATTGAAATTCTTACAAATAAGTCTATCTTTTCCTGTTATAATGAGAGTGTAATTTTATCTAACACGTTAAATTCATTCCAAGGAGGAATACAGTATGAGTCTCAAGAAAACGTTAACAATCGCAGGTTCAGATACAAGCGGCGGTGCCGGTATTCAAGCCGATTTAAAAACTTTTCAGGAACTCGGTACATATGGAATGGTCGCATTAACAACCATTGCCACGATGGATCCGAAAGATAATTGGAAACATCATACGTTCCCTGTCGATGTAAAAACGGTAGAAACCCAGCTGGAAACTGCCCTTTCAGTCGGCATCGATGCTGCTAAAACGGGAATGCTCGGTTCCGTTGAGATTGTGGAACTCGTTGCCAAAGTAATTGATGAGTATAACATCGATAAAATGGTCATCGATCCGGTGATGGTATGTAAAGGTGAAGATGAAGTTTTACTGCCGGAGACTGTGGATGCTGCTCGTGAACTGCTCTTACCTCGTGCTTTAGTGACCACACCAAACCTTTTTGAAGCCTGGCAGTTATCGAAAATCGGACCAATTAAAACCCTCGATGATATGAAAAAAGCAGCTGAAAAAATTCATGATTTAGGAGCCAAACATGTTGTTATTAAAGGTGGAAACGGGCTCGGTACGGAAAAAGCGATCGACTTATTCTATGATGGTGAAGAATTTACCATTTTTGAAACGGAGCATATCGATACAACGTACACTCACGGTGCCGGTTGTTCCTTTGCCGCAGCAATTACTGCACATTTAGCTAAAGGTGAAGCTCCAATCGATGCAGTATACAAAGCCAAACAATTTGTTGCCGCTGGTATCCGTCACGGCTGGAAATTAAATCAATATGTCGGACCGGTATTGCACGGTGCCTATAACCTGTACCCGAACGATCGTCCAGAAGTAACGATGCGTAAAGGATAAATCCATCATTTTTAAGCTCAGGCCAAGAATGTGATCGAAGCATTCATGGCTTTTTATTTTTTTATCGTTTTATCAGAATTCTTGTTCCAAACTGAGAAAATGTTCAATGTCTTCCGTACTGATTAGATTTCGGTTAGAATGACTATTATCATTTTATGCAGCTAATCATTCGCGAAAGGTTTCGCTGGAATAACGAAAGTTTTCCCGTAATTCGTGAAAGAGCAGAATGAATTCGCGAAAGTTCAGGGAAATTCGCGAAATAAGAATCCTAAAATGCGAAACAAAGCATTTAAACCGCGAAAACAATGGGGCATTTCACGAAAGATTTGGCATCCGTTTCCGATTGAAAAAGAAATAAATCTTGCCACCTTCACCGGTAATTTCTACAAAATTATAGAATTATTGGTTTTTTTCATAACCTCTTGTCTCCCCGAAAAAATCATTGTACAATCAGAAATCATGTCTATAAAAACGAGGAGATGAGCTATGTTAAAAACAATGATTCCAGCCTTAGAACAATATGAAATTACGCGAGCAACTTTGGAAGATGCTCCTGATGTTATAGATTTATTAAAGGAAACGGCTAGCTGGGTAAAAGATAAACACGTCCGGCAGTGGAGCGATTTACTGGATGGAAAACTCGATCCTCTCATTATATCAACAATTGTTCAACATGAAACATTCATGATTAAAAAAGACGGTCAACTCGTTGCTACCTTCTCCTTAAATGAAGTCCAAATTGATTTAGATAAACGCGTGTGGGGCGAATTAGACGACGGTGCTGTATATTTGCATAAGCTCGCTGTAAGTCCACGGCATATTGGCTCAGGACTCGGTAAAGAAATCATTGCTTATGCCGCTCAATATGTTAAAGAAAAAGGAAAACCTTACTTACGCCTCGACTGTGTCGGAGACAATGAAAAATTAGTCAATTTTTATACAAAATGCGGATTCACGAAAGTCGGTATGGGATACGGACATACGAAATTCGAAATGAAGTTAAACTAATACTTGCCATTATTTTTTTATTCAATAAAAGGGGCTGTCCAAAAAGTCGTATTTTCGACTTTTGGATGCCCCTTTTGTTTGTTCAAGAACCTTGATAAATCAACATTCTGGTTTAGTTCAACTTGAAATAATTTTACTTTTTGGACAGCCCCTTTTCCATATATATCCGAGACTATCGTATAAAACCATCTATCACACAAAGTTTCTTTTTAATTATATCTCTAAAGACAAAGGAATTCATCAACCGTTGTGTAATTATTTAATGAAGCAAATCGTTGGTTATAACAATATAAAAACCCATTATCGCCAAGAACGTTTAGCAAAGAAATAGTTCACAGTCTAATAAAATAAAGGTGATATCTAAAAATGACAATTTTTCACTACGTGCAACTTTTAGTAGTAATTTCTGTTTGCATTTTTATCCTGTTTACAAGAGTTTTTGAAACAGGGAACCCGTATTTTGACTTTATAGTCACCTTTTTCATTACCCATTTTATATTACGCGATTTAGTTCCTATCGAAAAACCAAAAAATAAAACCTCCTCTTCAATGAATGAAGTTCGTTCTCCGCAGCCCTAACCTTTTTATTCCACCATCTCCGATAACACATAGTGGTACACTAACTTCGCCGTATTTTCAATGGACGACTGGTGGGTCCGTTCAAAGGCATGGGAAGAATCAATCCCCGGACCGATGAGGCCGTGAATGATATCGTGGCCGCTGCGAATTGCTGCCGAGGCATCGGAGCCGTAGTACGGATAAATATCTAACTTGTATTCAATATTATTTTCCTTCGCCAGTTCCACTAAATGTTTGCGCAATTTTAAGTGATAAGGTCCGCTCGCATCTTTCACACAGATCGATACGGTATATTCATCCGTTTGCTGTCCGTCACCGATCGCGCCCATATCGACGGCTAAATATTCCACGGTTTCCGGAGGGATGTTGGAATTACCGCCATAGCCAATTTCTTCATTATTGGAAATCAAGAAATGGGTTGTATACGGTAACTCAATCTTATGTTTGACGAGATGCTCAATCAGTTTCATTAAAATGGCGACACTCGCTTTATCATCTAAATGCCGGGATTTAATAAAGCCATTTTCGGTAATTTGCACCCGCGGGTCTAAGAAAACAAAGTCACCGACTTCAATTCCGAGCGCACGAACGTCCTCTGCATTACGCACTTTTGCATCGATGCGAACTTCGATATTATCTTGATTTCGTTCGGCCGTACGGGAATCTTTATACACATGGACAGACTGCTGATGCATGACTATCGTTCCGGTATATATTTTTCCAGAAGCCGTTTCAATCTGGCAATATTCCCCTTCGATCGCTTGCCAATCATAGCCACCGATCAAATCAATCTTCAAGCGCCCGGAAGATTTGATTTCTTTAACCATGGCCCCTAATGTATCGACATGAGCGGTTAGCATGCGGTGCTTCTTGTCGTCTTTTCCAGGTATAGTTACGATCAAACCGCCCTTGTTATTGCGATTGTTTTGCACACCTAATTCATTCATTTTATTTTCAATAAACTTGATGATTCTTTCCGTATTGCCGGTTGGACTCGGAATAGAAACTAATTCTTTAATCAGTTCCATTGTTTCTTTTGTATCTGGATAATTGGACATTACGTTTCCCCTTTCTAAACGACATTGCATTTCGTTTCTCCTTATTATACTACGATTTTTATCCTGCTTGTTTTAAAATTCGTTTTCAGAGTTCACTCTGAAACGACACGTAAATTGAAAAATTAAAAAGCAGGGAGAATCCTCCCTGCACTTCAGAAAATACCTATATTTCTGACATTTGAAGCGTTTTTAAAAATGAGTGGTAGAATTTCCCATGTCCAGATTATTTTTCCCGTTCTTTTTGTTTTTCTAAAAGACGTTTTTCGATTCTATCTAAAATATCCTCATTGTATTGCAATTCTTGTTTATTTTTTTCGACCATCTCTTCAAAACTAAGCTTGATTCTGCGCATACCTTCACTCCCTTTCGTTATCAGGATCATTTCGGTTGAATATTCTGAATCTTTTGTGGAAAAAATGATTTCCCGAGATGGAACGGAAAAATGAGCTGTCCTTTAAAGAGAATCACAGCCATTTTTATCTTGATTATAAAAACTTTTGTGAAAAAACTATCATATTCTACTTTAAGATTACTACGAGTTATTGAAATTGTCAAATATTTTATATCAATCTTTCTTACCGTGAAAATGACTAGGGGCTGTCCAAAAAGTAAAATTATTTCAAGTTGAACTAAACCAGAATGTTGATTTATCAAGGTTCTTGAACAAACAAAAGGGGCATCCAAAAGTCGAAAATACGACTTTTTGGACAGCCCCTAATCAACTATACGTATACGTAATATATTATAGTTTTACCTATAAACCAGGTTACATGCAGCATCATATGAGCGACAATAGCACTTTCGAGGTTTTTCCGCCAGTATAACCATCCGAAAATGACACCGCCTAGACCATTCAACAAAATCATCCGCACCCAAACGATAAAGGTCATAGGGCCCGCGAGGACATTGGCTGAATAGTGAAGGAGACCGAAAAGAATGGCGGAGATAATGATGGAGATCCAGTACATGTGCGGGGACGGTGTGCTTCGATTCCGCTGGAATAATTTCCATAATAAAAATACTAAAAGGGTCATGATCCCCCAGCGCATGAGCAATTCTTCAACAACTCCACCATAGAGCAATGCTGCCAGTAATTTTATCCAGTTAGGGGGCTGGAACATGTCTAGATGGCCATCCGGGATGGATTGATGAAATGAGAGATCGAAAATAAGGATGATCAGCGTCATCACCATTCCCCCGACGATCCCCGCTTTCAGTCCGGACCGAAAGGCAGGAAAAAACTGTTGGTCATGAATTAAGGCGGATCGCAACTGAACCTTATGCGCCAGGATGTAGCCGATGATTAAAGTGACGATCATGAGTACGAAATTCACAATCAATGGTTGAATCACGAGTAGTTCTTTCGGTATCGCGAGATCTGCAGGGAGCTGGGAGGAGAGTTTTTCGATTTCGACCATAAAGAGCGGATACTGGGAAGCAATCCCTAAAACCCCGATAAAAAGATACGTAAAAAATCCGGATAATTTTCTCCCCGTTTCCATCGGTTCACCTCCTCTCCCTTCATATTTTTAAAAAGAAGAGTCGCTCCCCCCTTTCTTTCCCGCTTATTTCAACTTATATGAATATGGTAATTAAAATAACAATCAATATCGGTACAAGAAGCAACACCCAGGATAAGGGACGGGCAAAGTTATTCGTCCAGCCACTACCGAATCGTTTTTCTACAAACAGTGCGGGATCGTCGGGATTGAAATAAAACATGCCGAGCTTCCAGTAGCGATCATCGTCACGATTAATCTTCTTGCCACTTTTTCCGTTAACTACCTGCACCCGGCTACCACCCTGTCCGGTTGTGAGCGTTAGAACGAAGGCACCAGCAATGATTAATAGCGTTACGAACATGAAACTGATAAACAAGACATAATTATTCAACGGAAAAACATATGAAAGCTGGATCAGCGAAAACATGGCAACCATGATCGTTCCACTCACGATGGTAAATAAAGACCAGCGCCGGCGGAAAATGATATTTTGCAAGCGAGACTCCTCGGGTCGATCCGGATCGAGTTGTTGTTTACTTTTTGATATAACGATATTGATAAAGAGAAACAGTCCGGTCAAAAACAATTGCAATAGTGGTACGGCTAACAAGGAACCGATTGATTTATCGGCCCATCTTGTTACATTCCCTGCCAGGTCGTATTGCATCGGTAATGGATCGGGAAAACGATCTGAGTTCATGAACGTGAATACGAGTGAAAAAAGCGAAACAGCAAAAGGAATCAGGAACCAGCCGTTGGAATAGACGAGTTTTTCATTATAAAATTTCGTGTCAATGACGATGGATTCCTTCCTCTCTTTATACCAATTTGCCTCTTGCTTTAAAATGCGCATTTTTTTATGAAAGTGATAGTAAATAAAGAAAGATCCCATTAAATATCCAAAAATACTGATAGTATAAGCAATGGTCCAGCTATTTTCATTTAAAAATGGTATAAGTCCGGCAAGAACAAGGGTGATCAGTCCACCGAATAGTACGCAATAGCGGGCATACTGTTTCCGGAACTGTACGAGGGTCGGATTATAATAAACATCTTGCGGAATGGCAATGCCAAAGCTTTCTGTTTTTCTTGTGATATATGGGGTAATGGCAAAGATAGCGACAACGAAAATTTGCAGTAAAATCAGCGATGTATAAAATAACCATTTCATTCAGCAGCACCTCCTTCTGCAATTTCCTTATACAAGTTGTCACATAAACGACGCACCTCTTCTTGCGTCATGCCCCGACAAATCGCCTCGGCTAGCATGGGACGCAATTCTTCTTTTATTTTTTCCACAAAATCAGCCGTAACTTCGGGGAAACCATCGGGATTGATGACAACCCCTTTTTGGCGGTGAATTTGAATAAAGCCGTCGGTTTTCAAAAGCTGGTAGGCTTTATTTATTGTATGCATATTTACCCCTAAATCCTTCGCCAGATTTCGTACGGAAGGCAAGGGATCGCCGGGTTTTAACTGTTTACTGGCAATACCTTCAATAATTTTATTCCGCAATTGCAAGTAAATCGGCGACTCCGACTGGAGATCTAAACTGATAAACAAACCACCCACTCCTTTCTGTTTCATTTATTATATCTGTTATATTAATTATAGAACAGTTACTTTTTCTTTTCAATCCCATTTTTTTCACGCTAAACAATTGTGAATAGAAAAAGCCTGGCGACAAATCGTAAACCCCCAAAAGATGGCTTTTCGCTCTTACTTCTGGGGGTGCCGTTCTGGATTTCCTTTACGCCAGGCTTTTTGGTTCATTCAGTTTTTCCGCTATTTTTTCAAGCATGATTTTCGTCATTCGTGCTAAATCATATTCGGTCTTAAATCCCCACTCCTCTTCAGCAGCGGTCGTATCGAGGGAGTCCGGCCAGCTTTCCGCAATTTTCTGCCTTACCGGATCTACATCATAATCGATTTGAAATTCCGGTATATGTTTTCTGATTTCTTCTGCAAAATCTTCCGGTGCAACACTCATCGCCGATACATTGAACGAATTGCGGTGAATGAGGCGGGACGGATCGGCTTCCATCAGTTGAATAATCGCCTGAACCGCATCGTCCATGTACATCATATCCATGTACGTTCCTTTTGCGATATAAGATGTATATTTCTTATCCCGGATCGCTGCATAATAAATTTCCACCGCATAATCGGTCGTGCCACCGCCGGGCGGGGCTACATGAGAAATCAAACCGGGGAAGCGAACTCCCCTTGTATCGACGCCGTATTTATGATGGTAATAATCGGCCAGTAGTTCACCGGCTACTTTACTGATTCCGTACATGAACGTCGGCCGCTGGATCGTATCTTGTGGGGTTTGTTTCTTTGGCGTATTCGGACCAAAAGCCGCGATCGAGCTTGGTGTGAAAAACTTTAAATCGAGTTCGCGTGCGACTTCCAGCGCATTGACGAGACCGTTCATATTTAGATTCCAGGCAAAAAGGGGTTTTTGTTCCGCCTTCCCTGACAGTAATGCTGCAAGATGGATGATCGTATCGACTTGATGGCGGCGGGCTACCCGCAACATTTTTTCCCCATCCATCACATCTAAAGTTTCAAAAGGTCCATCCACCGCGAAATCTTTTTGCGGTTCTTTGATATCCGTGGCAATCACATTTTCCTTGCCATACTGTTTGCGCAGGGCCGTCGTTAATTCCGTGCCTATTTGCCCTAATGCACCGGTTACTAATATTTTTTTCATCTTCACAGCCTCCGAAAACGTTCAAATCTTTTTTTC
Organism: uncultured Bacillaceae bacterium; assembly: GCA_937951955.1. Taxonomy (GTDB): domain Bacteria; phylum Bacillota; class Bacilli; order Bacillales; family Caldibacillaceae; genus CALGAD01. The sequence goes on along the minus strand of CALGAD010000108.1, from coordinate 45,985 downwards.
TATTAAAATATGTTAAAAAGAAGTTTTCAGGTTAAAGCAAACCCCGCCTGCCAAACAAGGGAAAACGATTCCTTTAGTAGGCAGCGGGATTGAGCTGATTTTTGTTAGATGATTTCAAGTTCTTTACCGACTTTTTCATAGATGGCCAGTGCTTCATCCAGCATTTCTTTCGTATGGGCAGCAGTCGGCATATTGCGAATGCGTCCGGTTCCTCGTGGTACCGTCGGGTAAACAATCGCTTTTGCATAAACACCTTCTTCTAAAAGCCGCTTGCTGAACAGCTGGGTTTTCTTTTCATCGCCGATAATACAGGGGGTAATCGGTGTTTCACTTTGGCCGATATCGAAGCCAAGCTTTTTCAAGCCTTCTTTCATGTAGCGGCCATTTTCCCAGAGCCGATCGACCAGGCTCGTATCGTTCATTAAAATTTCTATGGCCACCGTAGCGGCACGGGCATCTGCCGGGGTAACCGCAGTGGAGAACAGGAACGGACGGGCCCGGACTTTCAACCAGTCAATCAATGATTTTTTTCCAGCAACGTAACCGCCAATCACACCAATGGCCTTGGATAATGTTCCGATTTGGAAATCGATCTCTTTTTCTAAGCCAAAATGTTTTACCGTACCGGCACCGTTTCCTAATACACCAGAACCGTGGGCATCGTCGACGTAGACGATCAAGTCATATTCCTTCGCAATTTCAACGATTTCCGGTAATTTGGCGATATCCCCGTCCATCGAAAATACCCCGTCAGTGATGACCATTATTTTTTCAAAATTCCCGGATTCTTTCGCTTCCTTCGCTTTTTTCCGTAAATCATCCATATCGGAATGGTTATAACGGATAATCGTCGCCTTGGATAATCGGCAACCATCGATAATGGAAGCATGGTTTAATTCATCCGACAAAATCGCATCGTTTTTATTCATGACAGCCGAAATTGCCGCCATATTACAATTAAAGCCAGACTGGAACGATATGGCAGCTTCTGTTCCTTTAAATTGAGCGATCGTTTCTTCAAGTTTCACATGGAGATCCAGCGTTCCGTTAATCGTCCGGACCGCTCCGGCCCCCACTCCATATTCTTCAATCGCTTCTTTAGCCGCTGCCTTTAGGCGCTCATCTGTGGCCAACCCTAAATAATTGTTGGAAGAGAGATTGATCATTTTCTTCCCATTAATTGTGATCACCGGGCCGTTCGGACTTTCTAACGGTTCGATTTCATTGTATAACCCTCTACCTTTCAACTCCTGGAGACCTTGCTGTAAAAACGCTTCCAAACGTTCGCTGGACATGTTTTCAAACCTCCTTATCGTTGTAACCGCTTAAATTTTTCTGCAAATTGAACCTGGACTCGTATTCTATAATCCTTTTAAACACTATTTTCCCCTAAATTTTACCATAGATATAAACATTGTTCATTTACAAAATTCAACGATGAAGCGTTCCTATACTGGCTATAACTATATTAAAATAACAATTATCGTTCTCTGTCATTACCATTCCTCTTTATTATGCATGGTTTCGCTTATTTATGCGTAAAATTTGTTATGTGGGAATTTTTTTAGTAATATGAATGTATGATTAAATACCTACATTTCTGCCTTTTTAAACAATTTTAACAACATGGTCAAGGTGATGGTTGTGGAACAGTTTGCTATTCAGCCGCAAAAAAATACGAAAGCATTGATGGAAGCATTGACGACGTTTTTACCCAATGAAACTTCCTATGCCGTTGCCAACAATCGCGAGTTCATCTATTACAAACCGAGCCGGGTCATCGATTTAAAGATTAAACCAGGGGATGAGATTCGTTCGGGTTCTGCAACACATAAAGCCTTAACCTTGCGTCAAAAAGTATTTTCTTATATTGATAGTAGTGTGTTTGGAAAGTCGTATTACGGGCTAGGTGTTCCTGTTATTGAAAATGGCAAACCCCAAGGTTGTGTGACCGCCATTTTTCCGATCGGAACGACGATCGCTTATCCAAAACATTTAACGGTTAAAAATGACGACTGCTGGTATCCAATTGCCGTCGACGATATTATTTATCTGGAAGCTGTAAACCGAAAAGCAAAGATTTACAGCCGGGATATGTCCGGGATGCACAAATACAATTTATCCGTTTTAGAAAACTTATTACCACCGGATCGTTTTATTCGCTGTCATCGTTCGTTTATCGTCAATGTGGATGCCATTGCCGAAATTCAGCCGGACTTCCACTCCACCTTTTTATTAATTATGGAAAATGGTGATCGTGTTCCCGTTAGTCAAACGTTTGCCAGTTCATTTCGGAAGTTTTTATTATTTTGATATATTGTTTACAATCTTTACAATATCGTATTTTTTATTCATAAAAATTTCTATATTAATACAAAAATTTGTCACTTATTCTTTTTCAGCTGTTTCTCCATTTTTAACATGATATGATGCTTGAAAAACCATGATAAAGAGGGGATTTGCGTGGAGAAACAGCTGACCGGTTATTTGCCGGACGTTCTGCAGGAGCGCATTGTTTCAGCTGAAGAAGCAGCCTCCTGGATCAAAGACGGGATGACATTGGGGTTAAGCGGCTTTACGCGTTCGGGTGATGCGAAGGAAGTTCCGCTTGCTCTTGTGAAAAGGGCTAAAAAATTTCCATTGAGAGTAAACGTTTTCACAGGAGCTTCGTTAGGGTCGGATATCGATAAATTATTTGCTGAAAATGATATGCTGTTAAAACGGCTCCCGTTTCAGGCCGATCGGACGATGCGGAATAAAATCAACGAAGGAGCTTTTCATTTCGTTGACCCGCATCTTTCCCATGTCGCTGAACTTATTCGGGCCGATTTATTAGGTAAAATCGATTATGCCATCATCGAAGCAGTCGCCATTACGGATGATGGATTGATTATTCCAACGACTTCAGTAGGGAACTCACCGATATTTGTCGAGAAAGCCGAAAAAGTGATTGTTGAACTCAACATTGCTGCACCAAGAGCGTTGATCGGTGTCCATGATATTTATGATCTTGGCAAACAAGGAGAACGGAAACCGGTACCGTTAACAAAGGTCGATGATCGCATCGGTACAATCGGTATTCCTGTTGATTTTGATAAAATCGCGGGAATTGTTATCTCTGAACGCCATGATTCTCCGTCTACCATCACACCGCCGGATGAGGAAACACAAATTATGGCTAACTATCTGCTTGACTTTTTACGCAAAGAAATTAAAGCCGGCCGGTTAACGGAGAAATTAGCACCGATCCAGTCCGGAATCGGTACTGTGGCCAATGCCGTATTACACGGTATGGTTGATTCAGAATTTGAAGACCTGGAAGTGTATTCGGAAGTACTACAGGATGCCGTCTTTGAATTAATCGATGCAGGAAAGGTGCGTTTTGCTTCCGCATGTTCCATTACGCTATCTGAAGAAAAGGGCAAGCAAGTCTATAGCAATTTTGAAAAATATCGCGATAAATTAGTTTTACGACCACAAGAAATATCGAATTTACCGGAGATTATTCGCCGGTTAGGATTGATTTCCATTAATACGGCCCTTGAGGCGGATATTTACGGAAACGTGAATTCAACCCATGTAGCTGGAACGAATATGATGAACGGAATCGGCGGTTCTGGCGATTTTGCACGCAATGCCCGTCTAGGCATTTTCGTCACAAAATCAACTGCGAAAAATGGAGAAATTTCGAGCATCGTTCCGTTTGTCAGCCATGTGGACCATACGGAACACGACGTCGATGTGCTCATTACCGAACAGGGATATGCTGATTTAAGAGGCCTTGCTCCGAGAGAACGAGCCGAACTTATCATCGAAACTTGTGCACATCCGAAGTTCCGGAAACAATTGTGGGATTATTATAATGAAGCACTCCAGTACGGTGGTCAAACTCCCCACGTATTGGAAAAGGCCTTTTCATGGCATGTCCGTTATGCCAAAACCGGATCGATGCTGGAGAAAGTGTTACAGCATAATTAATCTTCGCTGTTTGCAATCACCTTCCTTTTTCTCCCCCCTCCTGGTGGAATACGACCGGGAGGGATATTTCTTTTTTAATAGCTTCTCCGGCCGTTAAGACCTTGTAACTGAATATGCGTTCTTCTCATGGTATGATAAGAGAGAGTAGCCAGCTTTCGTGATTACGGTATTTGTTTTAAAAGCAGGAAAAAGCCCGTGGCATTTCCTGAAAGTGATTGACTTGAACAGAGGGGGCGGAGATGTTGACACGAGAAGAGATTGAAAAAAAGATCGAGGAGTTAAAAAGCGATTACGTTCGCATTCAAGCCGATTTAGAAAAAGCAACGTATGTCGGCAGCAGTACGACAAAAGGGGAAGAAGTGCTGACCGAGATTGAGGCGGAATTGCGGAATTTACGGCAAATGTTGCGTTCACTGCCGAAATCTTGAACGATTGCAGTGGAATGTTTTATTTGTCGACACCTTTATTAAACAAATCATTAAAAAAGGCCTTATTTAACTAGCAACCTGCTGGCTAAATAGGCCTTATTTTTATTAATCTTCTTCGTTTAATCGGTTTTCCTCTTCATCTTCCAGCAAATGAACCATCACTTTGTCCACACGGACATGGTCCATATCGATCACTTCGAGTAAATAGTTTTCAACGGGAACGGTATCTTTCACGCGGGGAATATCACCGAGGTAATTCGTGATAAAACCGCCTAACGTGTGAAAGCGATTGCCTCCCCGTAAAATTTCCACATCTTCTAAATCGAAATAACGGATAAAATCATCGATGGGCACGAGTCCGTCCGCTAACCAGGTACGGTCATCCCGTTGAATGATTTGCGGATCTTCATCCGGTTCATTTTTTTGCGGCATATCACCGACAATATTTTCCATAAAATCATGCAAGGTGACGAACCCTTCAATACCACCGTATTCATCGATGACAATGGCTTCATGATTGCCCGAGGATTTTAACGCTTCCAGAGCCTGGAATACTTTCATCGATTCCGGAAGCACTAGCGTATCGCTAATGCAATCCTCCAGTTTAAACTTTTCATTGGCTACTAATTTGCGAAACACATCTTTTGTATGAATAATCCCTAAAAAGTTATCCAGACTGCCCTTTCCGACCGGAAACTTCGAATGAAGGCTATCATTCATTTTCGCGAGATTTTCATGAAAGGGCTTATCGATATCGAGCCAAACGACTTGCGTTCGTGGTGTTAAAATATCCCCTAATCGCTGATCACCCATCCAGAAAATTTGTTCCACCATCTCGTGTTCAATTTCTTCAACGACCCCGCTATAGACGCCCTGTTCAATCATCTGGGTGATTTCTTCTTCGGTCACTTCCGGTTCGTTATTCGGTTTGACCCGTAAAAGTTTTAAGACAAAGTCTGTCGATTTACCGAGGACCCAGATTAGCGGTTTACCGACTTTGGAGAAAAAGGTCATCGGTTTGGCAACGATCATCGAGATCGCTTCTGGATTCGACATCGCCAGCCGCTTCGGTACGAGTTCACCGATAATTAAGGATAAATATGTCGACAAGCTCATCACAACGATCATGCTAAATTCCAAGGCAAAGGGTCTTAAGAAATTGACCTGTTCTACATATACTTTTAACTGTTCGGCAATCGCTGCCCCACCAATCGCACCGGTTACGATTCCGATCAGGGTAATACCGATTTGGATTGTGGATAGCAGTTGATTCGGGTTATTTGCCAGCTGTAACGCATATTTGGCACGTGAATCGCCATCTTCTGCTCGTTTTTCCAGGCGGGATTTTTTTGATGTCACGATCGCTAATTCCGTCATGGAAAAAATCCCGTTCATAATAATTAAGAGCAAAACTATGATTACTGACGTCAGAAAACTGTCCAAAAGAACAATCACCATTCCTTTTAAAGTAAAATATTCGTTTTCGCAGCCAATCTTTTAATTTCAATTATACCACAAGCCCGATTCATCGACCTTGCTAAATTTTCGCTAAATCTAGAAGTATCGGGCGAAAATCGTTCTATTATCCTGAATTTATACTACGAATACGTTATTCTCATGCATTATCTTGCATTATTATCGCTTTAATAACTTTTTCGCCACTTTTTTGCACTGATTTTCGGAATTGTTTTCTTTCAATATAGTGTTGGCCGATTATTGTTTTTTATGAGCACGAGCAAGTTTTGTCACAAAAACAAATCGGTGCATAGTTAGAGCCAATTTGTGGAAAAGTAACATTATCAGAATAATGTCAAAAAATGAAGTTGTTATCGTACTTGTTTACCGCTTATCTGGGGGTTGCTACTGGTGCCTGATTGTTTAAAAAGAGAGGACTTCGTCGTTTTCCTTTGTTTTATCATGATTTTATGTTTTGTTGCTCCCTTATTCATTCTGGGCGAGGAGGCGCATATTCGCGTCCATGACAATCTGGATTCCAATCTCGCCTGGTATAAAGTACTCGTCGAGTCGGGGCAAATGTTTGGACCGCTCGATGCGAAAATCCCCCAGGTGATCAACGGGCTGCCCCGATATGCTATCGGATCTGAACTGACCGGCATTGTCTGGCTCCATGCCCTGTTACCAACGATGCTGGCTTATGCCCTCAGTCAAACGATTACCCGGATTTTTGCTTTTATCGGGATGTATGTATTGTTAAAAGATTTTTTACCGGAGCGATTATTCTGGATTGGCGCCGGTGTCGCTTTAGCCTTTAGTCTGACCCCCTTCTGGCCGTCGGGAATGTTGAGCACATTGGGACATCCATTAGCATTATGGGCCTTTTTACGGATCCGAAAAGGTGTTGCCACGTGGAAAGAGTGGCTTCCTATCATCCTCCTGCCCTTTTATGCGAGTCTCGTTCTCGGCTTTTTCTTTTTCCTGGTGGGAGTTAGTTGCATCTGGCTCTATGATCTTTTCACGAAAAGAAACTGGAACTGGCGCTTTTTATTTAGTATCTCGCTCATGTCCGGGATGTTCCTTCTCGTCGAATACCGGCTCGTTTACAGTACGATTTTTAGTGGTGATGTTTCCCATCGTGTGGAGTTTATTTCATCCCGTCATCATTTTTTACGCACTTTGCGATTATCTTTGAAAAACTTTCTTCTCGGTCATAACCATGTCATGACCGTCCACACCTTCGTTATCTTGCCGATTATAGTTTTTTCATTCTTTCTTATTTTTTACCGGCGGGAATGGAAACAGGAAAAATTATTGGTTTTCTTGTTCATCATCAATTACGTTTTATCTTTTTGGTACGCCCTCTGGTTTAATGTAATCTGGATTCCGTTGAAAGAAAACATTTCGTTTTTAAATACATTTAATTTTGCCCGCTTTCACTTTTTACGACCTTTAATCATTTATTTCAGTTTTGGTTTATCCCTACGCTACCTCTGGGAGCGACAATTTCGCAAACTTGTCTATTTCGCTTTAATCGGACAGCTCATCGTTTTGATGCCGTTCAATGAAGAAATTCATTACCGAATCATCCATCACACACCGAGTTTTAAAGAATTTTTCGCCGAGGAGCAGTTTCAAGATATTGCGGAATTCATCGGTCGCGACAAGTCCACATACCGTACGGCCAGTATCGGTCTTCATCCGGCCATCCCCCAATACAACGGGTTTTATACTCTGGATACATACAATAATACGTATCCGCTTCAATATAAATATGAATTTCGCAAGATTATCGAACAAGAATTGGAAAAAAACAAGACATTGCGAACGTATTTCGATGAATGGGGCAGTCGTTGTTATATCTTTGTCGATGAACTCGGTAAAAAATATGACTTTAAGAAAAACTCAAAAAAGACGATTCGACATTTGCAGCTTAATACAAAGCAATTTTATGACATGGGCGGAAGGTACATTTTCTCCAGTATCCCAATCGAAAATGCCCGGGACAATAACCTGGAACTGAAAAAAATCTTCGATCATAAGGATTCAGCATGGCGCATTTACCTGTACGAAGTCGTTCTACAGCATGATGAAGGGAGATAAGGTATAGTGAATCGTGATCAGCTACCCGCTTTAGCCATCGTGGTCCCATGTTATAACGAAGAAGAAGTGCTTTCGGAAACAATCACGCAGTTAACAAAAGTTCTTACCGATTTAATCGAAAAGGGACGTGTCCACGCACGCAGTCGTCTCGTTTTTGTCGATGATGGCAGCGAGGACCGCACCTGGTCATTGATTGCGATGGCAAGTGTAAAAAATTCGCTCGTTACAGGCGTTAAGCTTGCGCGCAATGTCGGTCATCAAAACGCTTTACTCGCCGGTCTAGAAACGGTACGGGCGATGGATTGTGCCATTACGATCGATGCCGATTTACAGGATGATATTCTCGCTATTTATAAATTTATCGATAAGTTTCATGAAGGGTACGATATCGTTTATGGCGTACGCCGGGATCGCTCTGTGGATTCTCGTTTTAAACGGTATAGTGCTATTTCGTTTTACCGCTTGCTTAATAAATTGGGAGTCCCTGTCATCGAGAATCATGCCGATTTTCGGTTGCTGAGCCAGCGGGCAATGAAGGAACTATTCCGCTTTCAAGAAGCGCATATTTTTTTACGGGGTATCATCCCGCACATCGGTCTGCCTTCTACAAAGGTGTATTACGATCGAAAGGTGCGCTTAAAAGGCGAGACAAAATATCCATTAAAAAAGATGCTCGCTCTTGCCATGAACGGGATCACATCGTTTTCCATCATGCCGATCCGCCTGATCGCGCTCTTCGGAGGACTTCTCCTATTTCTTGGTTTGGCAGTTACACGATTTGCACTCATACAGCATTCATTTGATCGTTTGTTTTTACTGTTCCTGTCTCTTTCGTTTATAAGCGGCTTGCAGTTTATCGCGCTGGGGATTATCGGAGAGTACATCGGAAAAATGTTTTTTGAATTGAAAGCCCGACCGAAATATACTGTGGAAATTGATTTATTTACCAAACCGATGTTGCCGGAGGTTGATAAGAATTTATCAGAAGACGGGCTAGATTTTACGGATGAAAGGTAATGACATTTTCAATTCGGGTAAATTCCGATGTAATTTGAGCAAATTTCCTTCTTTTTTGAGCAAATCGGATTGTAATTTGAGTATTTTGGGCTTGGATTTGGGTAAATTCCCTGAAATTTTGAGTAAATTGTCTTGCGTTTTGGGCAATTTCATCGCTATTTTGGGCATTTTTAACAAAAATTCGTTCATATGTGTAGCTTTTCGTTCCATTTTTAGATATAATTTTTTATCGGCAGCACATTTCATAGTAATCCGATGGGAATTAACACAATTCATCCGTACCAGGTTGATTCTTTTGACATAACAAGCATTTCGTATCACAATGTATTTGCTCAATAACGTTCATTTGCGATGGATGTTTATCCATCAGAACCGAGCATGATTATTTTTACTAAAGGAGGACATCTTTGTGGATACGCTCTTCGTTATTATTAATATTATTGTTCTATTCGTATTACTCGGCGTTCTATTTTGGATGCAAAGGAAGCATATTTCCTTTACTAAACGGGTCTTTACTGCCCTCGGTTTAGGGGTTGTCTGGGGCATGATCATGAACTTGGCCTACGGACCCGACTCGGAAGTAACGAAACTTTCTATCAACTGGTTTAATATCGTCGGAACAGGTTATGTTCGCCTGTTACAAATGGTTGTCATGCCTCTGATTTTTGTTTCTATCGTTTCAGCCTTTACCCGGATGAAATTGAAAGCCAATATCGGAAAAATCGGTGCGCTCATTTTAGCCGTTCTTTTAGGAACAACAGCAATTGCCGCAAGTTTCGGTATCGCTTCAGCAATCGGCTTTGGCCTTGATAATATCGAAATTGAAGCCGGCGAAGCGGAAATCGCCCGGAACGAAGAATTAGCGGAACGGGCAGAAACGGTCCAGGATTTAACAATCCCTGAACAGGTCATCTCCTTCTTACCGGCTAACCCGTTTGCGGACTTAACCGGAGCACGGCCAACATCAACAATCGGTGTCGTGATCTTTGCCGGATTTATCGGCGTTGCTTATTTAGGCGTGAGACGGAAACAGCCGGAACATGGCAAAACGTTTGCAAAAATTATCGATGCGGTTTACTCCATCGTCATGCGCGTTGTTACATTAGTTCTACGGTTAACACCGTATGGAATTTTAGCGTTGATGACGAGAATGATGGCCACAAGCAATTTCGCTGCCCTCGTGGATCTAGGAATCTTCGTCATCGCATCGTATGTCGCGATCATTGCCATGTTTATCGTTCACTTAGTACTTGTCCTGCTCTTTGGACTTAATCCGATTCAATATGTCAAAAAAGTCATTCCAACATTGACATTTGCCTTTACGTCCCGCTCCAGTGCCGGTACGTTACCGTTAAATATCAAGACACAAACCGATCAACTTGGAGTTTCTGAAGGAATTGCGAACTTTGCCGGTTCATTCGGTCTTTCCATCGGGCAGAACGGTTGTGCAGGAATTTATCCGGCAATGCTAGCTGTGATGGCTGCACCTGCTGCTGGAATCGATCCAACCGATCCGGGCTTCATCATTACATTAATTATTGTTATCACCATCAGTTCCTTCGGTGTTGCCGGTGTCGGCGGTGGTGCGACATTCGCTTCACTCATTGTTCTGTCCATTATGGACTTACCTTTAACGATCGTCGGTTTGTTAATTTCTGTTGAACCGTTAATTGACATGGGTCGGACCGCATTGAATGTGAACGACAGTATGCTTGCCGGACTCTTAACAAGTAAAGTTACCGGTGATTTAGATACGGAAACCTTCAACAGTCCACTCCAAGAAGTAGAAGCACAAGTGTAATTGAAAAATCCCCCGGGGACACGCGTAAATGCAATTGTCCCGGGGGATTTTTACTATATCGAGGAAAAATAACAGCCCGCTATTTATGACAGTACTTCTGTTGGCACAATTTCGAAGTACCGCTGCGAAAGCGGGCTTAATCCTCTCGATATATCTTTCTCTGCATGTGTTATTGTTCGTACTGCACTTCGTACAGCTTAGCGAAAATCCCGTCGCGCTCCAGGAGTTCTTCCCGCGTTCCTTCTTCGGCAATCCCTTGATTATCGACAACGATAATGCGATCCGCATTGCGAATCGTTGCTAAACGGTGGGCGATCACGAGGGTTGTTCGGTTTTCCGCCAGTTCATCTAAAGCTTGTTGAATTTGCATTTCTGTCTCCGTATCGAGAGCTGATGTCGCTTCATCGAGGATTAAAATCGGCGGATTTTTTAAGAACATCCGGGCAATGGCAATCCGCTGTTTTTGTCCGCCGGATAATTTCATTCCCCGCTCCCCGACTTGCGTATCTAAACCGTCCGGCAACCCGGAGACAAATTCCTCAAGACGGGCGCGCCGCACCGCATCCCAGATTTCTTCATCGGTCGCATCGAGTTTCCCGTAAGCAATGTTTTCCCGGAGTGTTCCGGTAAAGAGGAACACGTCTTGCTGGACAATCCCGATTTGCGAGCGCAAAGATTTTTTCGTCATTTCCCGCACATCGATCCCATCAATCGTGATCGATCCTTCCGTCACATCATAAAATCGCGGGATAAGTGAGCAAATCGTCGTTTTCCCAGCTCCGGTCGGTCCCACGAAGGCGACGGTTTCACCAGCATGAATTTCTAGATTAATATTTTTTAATATAGGTCGATCTTTTTCATAACCGAAGGAGACATTGTTAAAGCGAATGTCTCCCCGTAGATTTGGCATGTCAATCGCATCGGGAGCATCTTGCACATCCGGTTCAGTATCGATTAATTCGATAAACCGTTTAAAACCAGCCATCCCCTTCGGATACAGTTCCAGTAAGGCGCTGATTTGATCAATCGGTTTTAAAAGCACATTCATATATAAAACAAAGGCGACCAATTCCCCATAGGAGAGGCTTCCACGAAAACTGAGCCAGGCGCCGACGACTAAAACGATTAAAGTAGCGAGGCGGGTCGACATATAAATGCTCGAACGGGTAAAAGCCATCACTTTATAGCCTTCCAGTTTCGCTTCCCGGAATTTTTTATTATTATCCTGGAACAGATTAATTTCATATTGTTCATTCGTAAAGGCCTGTACGACCCGAACGCCGGAGACACTATCTTCGACACGGGCATTGATATCGGCAATTTTTTCATACATTTTCCGCCAGGCGCGCTGCATGCGGAAATTGCTGAAGGAGATCACCCACACTAAAAACGGGACGACCAGCATCGTGATAATCGCCAGGGTAACATTTACATTAATCATAATCGTGAATGTTCCGACCATCGTCATAAACGCGATAAACATATCTTCCGGTCCATGGTGGGCCAGTTCCCCGATATCAAAGAGATCGTTGGAGATCCGGCTCATGATATGACCGGTTTTCGTATTATCAAAAAAGCGAAACGATTGTTTTTGAACATGGGTAAACAACTTCTCGCGCATATCGGTTTCAATATTGACACCGAGCATATGCCCGTAATAAGTGACCACGTATTGTAAAAATGTACTGATAATATAAAAGGTTAATAGTGCGGCACTGACAGATAAAATCATAGACCAGTTTCCACTTGGCAAGAGCGAGTCAATAAACCATTGCACCGCTAATGGAAAAGCTAATTCGAGAATAGCCACGATGACAGCACTCGTAAAATCTATCGTAAACAATTTTTTATGTGGTTTATAAAATGATAAAAAACGACGAATCATACAGTTACTCCTTTTACAAATATTGTAATGCGCCAGGTTGTACTATTTCGATAAACACAATTATAGTATAAATACGGTAAATATGCTAAAGGATCGATTGTAGCATTTATATTTCCTCCGATTTTGTTCCATGATAAAATGGAAACGACAGACTGCTTTTTACATGAACAATAGATAAGCGAGGTTTCCTGCGATGATGAATATACTGGTCACCCTAAACGCCAATTACATCCCCCCGCTAAAAGTCCTGCTAAATTCTTTATTTGTCAATAATCCAGATGAAGAATTTACTATTTATTTGCTGCATTCTTCTCTCACCAAAACGGAAATCGACCATTTAACCAACTTTATTGAATCGTATCAACAAAACTTTCATCCTATTTTAATAGATAACCATTGTTTTCAAGATGCGCCGGTTTTTCGCCACTATACAACAGAGATGTATTACCGGCTCGCGGCCCATCGCTTTTTACCCGACCATGTCGATCGCATCCTTTATCTAGACCCTGATATCGTCGTTCTAAATCCAATTCGTGATTTTTATACAATGGATTTTGATGATCATCTTTTCATAGCTGCCGAACACGAAATCACATCGAAGCTCGTTCTGCCGATTAATCGGTTGCGCCTCAAGGCCCCGCAGGCAAAAGGTTATTTCAATACTGGGGTTTTATTAATGAACGTTGCCCTCATGCGGGAGCTTGTCCATATGAAGGATATTTATCAATTCATTGAAGAAAACAAACTTCTCCTCATTCTTCCCGATCAAGATGTGATGAATGCCCTCTACTGGGATAAAATAAAAAAGGTCGACAGTTTTCGCTACAATTACGATGCCCGCTATTATGAAAAGATGAAATTTATTCCCAACATCAAATACAATGATTTAGACTGGATTAAAGAAAATACCGTTTTTCTTCATTTCTGCGGGAAAGATAAACCGTGGAACAGTGATTATAAAGGGGAGCTCGGCTATTTCTACCATAAATTCAATCCCGAAGACGATATGGCCCGGGTTGTCGAATAGATATTACTTCCCTTTTCTTCCAGCGGGGACAATGATACACTTGTACAATAAAATAAGGAATTTAGGAGTGAAAGCGAATGAAAGAACAGTTAAAGAACCGGCTCATTACATACGCAAAAATCGATACCCAATCCGATGAAAACAGCCCGACGACTCCTTCAACGGAAAAACAATGGGATTTACTGCGACTTTTAGAAAATGAATTAAAAGAAATCGGGATGGAAGAAGTCGAGCTCGACGAAAACGGCTACCTGTTCGCGACATTGCCAGCGAATACTGCTAAGGATGTGCCGACGATCGGCTTTTTAGCCCACGTCGATACGGCAACGGATTTCACCGGAGCGAACGTCAAACCGCAAGTGGTGGAAAATTATGATGGCGGCGATATCGTCTTGAACGAAGAGCTCAATATCGTGCTCTCACCAGAACAATTTCCATCGTTAAAAAATTATGTCGGTGATACGCTGATCACGACCGATGGGACAACTCTTTTAGGAGCCGATGATAAGGCGGGCATTGCCGAAATTATGACAGCGATGGAATATCTCATCAATCATCCCGAAATTGAGCACGGGAAAATCCGCGTCGGCTTTACCCCCGATGAAGAAATCGGGCGCGGACCGCATAAATTTGATGTCAAACGGTTCAACGCTCAATACGCCTACACGATGGATGGCGGTCCGCTCGGCGAATTGAATTACGAGACCTTTAATGGGGCGAGCGCTAAAATCACCATTTACGGAAATAATATCCATCCAGGTACGGCAAAAGGGCAGATGATCAACTCAATAAAAATCGCCATGGAACTACAAAGCCGGCTTCCTGAAAAAGAAGCACCGGAATATACAGAAGGCTATGAAGGTTTTTACCACTTGCTCGGCATTGAAGGCGATGTGGAAAAAACCGTGATGCATTATATTATTCGCGACCATGACCGGGAAAAATTTGAAGCCCGGAAATTAACGATGCAGCAAGTCGTGAAATCATTACAGGAAAAATACGGTGAGGAAAGAATTCATCTCGATTTACAAGATCAATATTACAACATGAAAGAAAAAATCGAGCCCGTATGGGAAGTTGTCGAAAATGCTAAAGAAGCGATGCAACGCTTAGGGGTAGAACCACAAATCACACCGGTTCGGGGCGGAACCGATGGCTCCCAGTTATCGTACATGGGACTGCCAACACCGAATATTTTTGCCGGCGGTGAAAACATGCACGGCAAATACGAATACGTTTCGGTAGAAACGATGGAAAAAGCCGCGCTGACGATTGTTGAGATCGCCAAAATCTTCGCGGAAAAGGCCAAATAAACAGTTACATGTCAGGAACTTGCTGGAACTTGAAAAAAAGTTTTCGCAAGTTCCTTTTCTTATTGACAAATTCTCATGATCTTGTATAATAACTACGACAAATGAATGCGTACCTTTAAAGACAGTCCCGTGAGGCTGGCAAGGTTTCGGATTATAGACGTACTTTTATGTTCAGAGAGGCTAAATATGGGTATATTGTGCCCTTTATTTGGCTTCCGTCGCACCTTGCCGTAAACGGCAAGGTGTTTTTTTTGTGCACATTTCTCAGGTACGCATCCTCTTGTCAAAAATTATGAGGAGGATGATTATGGAATTAAGAGAAGTGCAAGTTCATGAACGGTTACCTTATTTGGAAAGTTTGCCGCTCAGTTTTCAACACCTGTTTGCCATGTTCGGCTCCACCGTCCTGGTGCCGGTTATTTTCGGTGTTAACCCCGCAACGGTTTTATTGATGAACGGCGTCGGTACACTGCTTTATATTTTCATTACTAATGGAAAAATTCCCGCTTATTTAGGTTCGAGTTTTGCCTTTATTTCCCCGGTTACGATCGTACTGGAGCAATATGGTGGGATTCAAGGGTACGGATATGCCCTCGGTGGCTTTTTAGCAGTCGGGATTGTCCTTACTGTTATGGGCTGGCTGATTGCAAAGGTCGGTACAAAATGGCTCGATGTGATTTTCCCGCCGGCTGCCATGGGTGCTATTGTCGCGGTTATCGGATTGGAGCTCGTCCCGACGGCGGCCCGGATGGCCGGACTCATTTCCGACGGCAGTCCCAACTGGGTCATGGATCCGAAGGTGGTGACCGTCTCCCTGCTCACCCTGGCCATCACCATTATTTGCTGGGTGACATTGCGGGGCTTTCTCGGGATTATCCCGATTTTAATCGGTATTGTCTGTGGCTATATCATTGCCTTCGCTTTTGGCCTTGTAAACTTCGAACCGGTTGAAAATGCACAGTTTTTCGCTTTACCGACTTTCTATCAAATGAAATTTGACCTTTCTGCCATATTAACGATTTTACCGGCGGCGCTCGTATTAATCCCCGAGCATATCGGCCACCTCGTTGTAACCGGGAATATCGTGAAGAAAGATTTAGTCAAAGATCCGGGTCTTGATCGCTCCTTGATGGGGAACGGATTGTCCACGATGCTCTCTAGCTTTTTCGGATCCACGCCAAATACAACGTACGGTGAAAACATCGGTGTGTTAGGTATTACCCGGGTTTACTCTGTATGGGTCATCGGGGGAGCAGCCGTTATTGCCATTATTTTGTCCTTCCTGGGCAAAGTAGCCGCCCTCATCTCCACGATTCCGAGCGCTGTTATGGGCGGAATATCGTTGCTGCTCTTCGGCATTATCGCTGCCAGCGGCTTGCGGATGCTCGTGGAAGCGAAAGTGGACTATAGTAAATCACGCAATCTTATCTTAACAACGGTCGTTCTCGTAATCGGCATCAGCGGGGCATCGATCACGATCGGCAACGTCACTTTATCCGGTATGGGGCTAGCTACAATCGTTGCCATTATTTTGAGTCTGTTCTTTAAATTGCTAGATATTCTCAAATTATCCAACGAAACTGAATAAAGTGAGTTGAACCATCTGGCCAGGGAATCCCATTCTACGATTCCCTGGTTTTTTTAATAATTTTTCTATCTGTTTCATAGACTAGTAATTATGAGAAGTGATAAATATGTGCCGATTTTCCCCTTGCTTTACGAATGGATTGCTTTACAATGTACAGTAAATAAGGAGGTGTTTCCGTGCGAAAACTACCCGCTCACCGAACAATGTATTTTTTTACTGTCTCCTTATTATTTTTAGAAATCTGGTTTAAAATCGGCACCGATCAAAACATTAACTGGAATGAACTATTATTATCTTTTTTCTTCATGAGCGCATCCAGTATTCTTTTGTACGGAATCGTCCGCTTATTGAACGCAAGGAAGCAGTTTGCCGCCTTTTTAATCTTGCTTGCTTTCTTTACCTTGATATACTGTTCCCAATTTCTTTATTACCGGACTTTTCATATGTATTATAGCTGGTATTCCTTTAGTGAGGCGGGACAGATTTTCCCTTTCTGGCGAGAAATCTTCACGATTGGTTTACAACAAGCGATCTGGCTTTGGATTTTTTTCCTGCCAGTAGTTCTGTTTATCCTTTATCGAAACTGGCTGTTCACTCCTTTCTATATGAGACTCCGTTCCTTTGCGAAATTGCTAGTCTTGAGCGGATTATTTTTTGGTGCCGCTCTTGCGCAAATTCATCTCGATAAAAAAGGCGAGTTTTCTTTCTATCATCTTTATTATCTGGAGCATCATCCCCAGTTAGCGGTTGAGCGTCTCGGATTATTAACCGCAATGCGGCTTGATATACAGCGGCAATGGACGGGCTGGTCGCCCCAACGTGAACCTGTTCACCAGCATTCTCCCGCGCCAAGCCAGAAAAAACAGGCTTCACCTGATAAGAAAAAGCCCCGGTCTAACAAGAGTGAGCAAAATCAAGTACTAGATATCGATTTTCAACAGCTAATGGACCGTGAAACGAATGAGGAAATCATCGAACTCCATCGTTATTTTGCAAATGAGCCACCGACAAAAACGAATGCATATACCGGTATGTTTAAGGACTACAATTTAATTCTTATTACAGCAGAGGCCTTCTCCCATTTGGCCATCCATCCGGAAATCACGCCAACTTTGCATAAACTGGCGACAGAAGGTTTTCAGTTTACCGAGTTTTATACCCCAATCTGGGAAGTGAGCACATCAGATGGGGAATATGTGGCTTTAACCGGTTTGCTACCGAAAAGCGGTGTTTGGAGCTTTCAAGAATCGAGTCATATTTATCTTCCTTTTACCCTGGGAAACCAGTTGAGAAAACTTGGCTATACGACAAAGGCGTATCATAATCATACATACGATTATTACGGTCGCCACCTCAGCCATCCGAATATCGGCTATGATTATAAAGGACTGGGCAATGGCTTAAACGTGACCGAAACGTGGCCGGAATCGGATGTGGAAATGATGGAACTAACCGTTTCCGAATATGTGGACAAAGAACCCTTTCACGCGTACTACATGACGGTTAGCGGCCATTTGTTATACACGTTTACCGGAAATTATATCGCTTATAAAAATAAAGAACTCGTTGACCATCTTCCCTATTCAGAAGAGGCAAAGGCCTATTTAGCCACGCAAATCGAACTCGATCGGGCGCTTGAATATTTGCTCAACGAGCTAGAAAAAGCCGGTGTCCTTGACCGAACATTAATTGCGATAAGTTCCGATCACTACCCTTATGGCCTCGATAAAAAAACGATTGATGAACTGGCCGGACATGAAGTGGAAGAGAATTTCGAGTTATATAGAAATGCCTTTATTGTTTATGCCAGTGGCATGGATCCCGTTCGCATCGATAAACCGGCAAGCAGCCTTGATATTTTACCGACTTTATCGAATTTATTAGGACTGGAATACGATTCCCGGCTTCTGATGGGAAGGGATATTTTGTCCGATGCACCACCACTTGTCGTCTTTTTGAACCGGAGTTTCATTACCGATAAGGGGAAATTTAACGCGGAAACAGGAGAATTCATTCCCCATGACGGCGTACAGGTGGATGACGAATATATCGAGCAAATAAAAGCTAGCGTTGCAGATAAATTTTATTATTCCCGAAAAATTTTAGAAACTGATTATTATTCCACATTGAATCTGCAATAGTCAACGCTTTTTAATATTGTTCCCGGTAGATTACAAAAGTTCTATCTTGACGGAACTTAGGGAATTCCTTATGATGAAAATACAACTACATACAGAAATAGGTTGATTTGTGCACGGCACAAATCATTAAAAGGGAAGTTCGGTGCAAATCCGACGCGGTCCCGCCACTGTGATTGGGAGTTCTCTAGCACGATGCCACTGTCTAGCAATAGATGGGAAGGCGGTAGAGAACGATGACCATAAGCCAGGAGACCTGCCTATTTCTAACACCGTAACCCTACGTGGATAGGGGGTGTGTTCGCATGTCCGCAAATGTGAATATTTGTGACATTTTGCAAATACATCCTCCTCCACGGGATGTTTTTTTTATTGTTTAAAATCATCACGAAGGAGGAAAATCATGTTTTACAGAAAAAAACTTCCCTTATTTTTTGTAGCACTACTCACATTTTTACTGTTCTTACCTGTTACACTCGTTTACGGGGAAACGTACAATCCCGGGGCAACGATTTCCGTCATGTTAGACGATGAATACGTTGTGGAAACAACTGCCCTTTCTTTTACTGATGGAGATACGGCCTTTGATTTATTACAGGCTGTAGCTGAAGTGGAATTTGAGGAAACGGATTACGGTCCTTTTATTACCGGGATTAACGGTCAAACCCCGGAAGGAGACGATTATTGGGGATTCTTTATTAATGGCGTGGAAGCTCAGGTAGGCGCCGCCGATTATACGTTACAAAATGGCGATAATGTGTTATTTAAAATTACGAGTTTCCCACCCGAAACGGTGCAAGTAAAGGTATCGGCAAAAGATTTAGAGGGAAACTTGATCATAGACGAGACCGCAATTGAAGTCGTAAAAGGTGCTACGGCTTACGATGCCCTTGTCCAGGCCGCAGTAGTAAATGGTCTCAACATAGATGTTTCTGTAGACTCTGACTGGCTCACCTTTTTAAATGATATCGATGGACAGCTAAACGATACGTCTACATACTGGGCGAGCTTTATCAATGATACCTATATGCAGACCGGTCTTGTGCAATATTTACTGCAAGATGGGGATCATCTCCATTTACAGATAGAAGGGATGACCGATACGCCAGCTACAGAAGATGGGAGCGAGAGCGCATCTTTTGAGGCTGCACCCCTAAATGAAGAGGCGCTAAATCAAGCGATTCTTGATGCGCTGCAATATCTGGATACGCATGATCGCCTCGATTGGTACGGCTTGCTTGCCCTACTTCCATTAGGTGAAGAACTTCCGGAAGCCATTTTGCAAGAAACATTAACCGCTATCGAAGAAAATGATGGAGAGTATAAATATATCACAGATCTGGCAAAACATATTATCATCGTTACTGCCTACGAAAAGTCAGCAACGGATCTGGATGGAACGAACTTAATTGAACTGTTGGTCAACCATGCAGGCATGACCCAACAAGGAAACAATGGCCCGATTTTGGCATTGTTAGCCCTTGATAGTGGCAACTATGAGATTCCTGATAATGCTGACTGGACAAGAGAAGCACTTGTCGATTTTCTATTAAACGCACAACTGTCTGACGGTTCGTGGTCGTTAACGGGAGATATTGGCAGTGCGGATATGACCGGATTGGCGCTGGCCGCTTTAGCGCCCTATGCAGAGGATGGCAAAATTCAGGAAGCCATCGATCGCGCCTTCAATTGGATCAGCGAAAATATGGATGAGACAGGTGGTTTTTACGATGAATACTCCGACGGCAATCCGAGTGAATCGATCGCCCAGGTGATTATCGGTTTAATGGCCCTCGGTAAAAATCCGACAGCAGAAACGTATACGAAAAATGGAATCAATCTCATCCAGGCTCTCCTGGCCTATCAAGATGAAGCGGGCGGTTTCCGCCATTTACCGACAGATGAAGAAGGAAACCCGATGTCCACGAATCAAGCCTTACTAGCACTGACTGCTTATCAAGAAAAAGTGAATGTTTTTAACTTAAGCGACCGTGTTCCAAGTGGAGCGAGCGAAGATACAGGGAATTTCACTCCTGTTCTTATCGGTGCCGGTATCATTCTGATCATTGTCGTTGCTGTTTCCGTGCTCATGAAAAGACGGAAAGCAAGAAATTTATAGGATTGCTAAAAGGTGGACGAAGCGATGAAACAGCGTCTTATATTTCGCAAAGCGATAACAATCTGGCTACTTATTTGCAGCCTTTTCCTCATCGGCTGTACACAGGATAGCCCGCTTATCCCAGAAAAAAGGGAACAGGCGGGCAGGGAAACTGTTGAACAAAATCAATCCGATGTTAATAACAGCGATGAGGAAAATGTGGTTTCAATTACAATCAAAGGACTCGACACGACGATTTTACCGGAAACGACCGTTCCCATTGAACGGGATGATACTATCTTCGCCATCACTTTGCGTATCTTACAGGAGGAAGGAATTCCATATAGTGTATCCGGAGCTGGAGCACTAGCCTATGTGGAAGGGATCGGCGATTTATACGAGTTTGACCATGGACCGACGAGCGGCTGGCTCGTGAAGAAAAATGGCGAGCTGATCGGTCATAGTTCCGGTATCGAATCGGTTGAACCGGGTGATACCATTGAATGGTATTATTCAACGGATCCTGAACAATAGAATGCGTTCGGATGGTAAAATATCGAAGCAAAATGAAAAAAGGGAGTGCGATTGATGAATTACGGTTTTCGAACATTACACCCACTGGTACTGGTCACTTACTATATAACAGCCGTAATCGCGATTACGATCAATCGGCACCCCTTATTTCTTTTTTTCACGATCCTGTTATTGATAATTTTTAATTGGTCGATTGATAAGGGGAAAACGTTAAAAAGCTGGTTCCGGTTTTTATTGCTCTTTGCGTTGTTACTATTTCTAATCAATCCGTTAGTGAATCACCGCGGACAGCATATTCTTTTTTATTTGTTCAATAATCCTGTAACTCTGGAAGCGGTTGTTCAGGGTCTTATCAATGGATTCACTTTCCTTGCCGTCATGTTGCTGTTTATTACCTTTCCACTCATCGTCCATTCGGAAAAGTTTTTATTCTTATTCAGTAAAGTGTTTCCGAAATGGGGGCTCGTGGCCATGCTCGCCGTTCGTTTCGTGCCCCTTTTCCGCATTCGCTTGCAAGAAATGGTTGCCGTGCAGCGGACACAGGGGATCAACATCGCCAGAGGGACGATGAGACAACGGCTCAAAAACGGGATTAAACTCGTGCAAATGCTCCTCACCTGGTCATTGGAAGATGGGATAGAAACGGCAGATTCCATGGCCGCCCGTGGTTATGGTATACAAAAACGTTCCCAATATAATCCGTATCAAATGCATGCGGAAGATATCTTTTCTTTATTGTTTATGGCTGGATTGTCCGTGATCACGATCAGCGGGGCGTGGCTTGGTGATGGGGTTTTTGTCCGATCCCCGGTGGTAGAACTGGTATTCCTTTACGGATGGGAATGGTTGTTTTTCGCCATTCACTGTCTTCTTGTCGGTTTTCCACTCATCGTAACAGCAAAGGAGGAAGCCCAATGGCTTTATTGGAAACAAAAAATGTGACATTTACTTATCCTAATGAAAAAAAGCCCGCGTTGCAAAATATTTCTCTCACAGTAAATCGAGGCGAATTTCTCGTCATTGCCGGGCCCTCCGGGAGTGGAAAATCGACGTTGTTACGTCTTTTGAAGCAGGAAATTGCCCCCGTCGGCGAACTTTCAGGAGAAATTTTGTATAATGGAAAACCGCTCCATACAATTGATCGGATTAAAACGACAAAGGAAATCGGCATGATTTTCCAGGATCCGGAAAACCAGCTTGTCATGGACCGGGTTCTCGATGAACTCATTTTTGGCATGGAAAATCTCGGCATGGATACACTCCAAATGCGCAAAAAAGTCGCCGAATTCGCGCATTTTTTCGGCATCCATTCTCTTTTAAATAAACCGATTCATGAGTTATCCGGTGGTCAAAAACAGCTTGTGAATCTTGCATCTGTTTTATTAATGGAACCGACGCTTTTACTGCTGGACGAACCGACGGCTCAACTCGATCCAGTGGCGGCCAAAGATTTTCTCCATATGGTCGATATGATCAATAAAGAATTTGGAATCGCCATTATCATGGTGGAGCATCATTTAGACCATGTTTTACCTTTGTGCGACCGCATGATTGTGATCGAACAAGGAAAAATCAGTTTGGAGGGAAACCCCCGCCACATTATCGAAACGATCCAGAAACATGAGCAATCGCATTTTCATTACTACTTACCGAATATCGCCCGATTGTTTTTAACGTATCAGGAAGAGAAAAGTACCTGTTCCGTTCCCCTCACGGTTCGGGAAGGACGGGAATGGATCCAGCAACTATCCGTTTTACCAATCGATGAGCCTCAAATTGAACACAGGAACGATTCACAGCGGCCGTTCATCGAAGTGAAAAATATCGTCTTTCAATACGATAAAAACGGGGAAAAAATTTTGGACCATTTAAATCTTTCCATCCATGAAGGCGAATTTTTAGCAATCGTTGGGGCCAACGGAACAGGAAAGTCGACATTGTTAAAAGTCATCGCCGGGCTGGAGTCACCGATTAAGGGGAAGGTGCTCTATCAAGGTCGCAAATTAAAAGGGCCCCAACCTGGTGTGGTTCATTACTTGCCCCAGAATCCGAAGCTGCTCTTTATCCATGATACGATTCGGGAAGAGTTGGAGGCACTTGTGGAACGGCAAAAAGGGAATGATCCACGAGAACGTCTCCAGGAAATGCTTCAGTTTTTTAATGTCGAAGACTTTTTAGACCGGCATCCTTTTGATATTAGTGGCGGAGAACTGCAAAAACTCGCAATTATCATGGTTTTATTAACAGACGCCAGAGTATTATTACTGGATGAGCCGACAAAAGGACTCGATCCTGAAATGAAACATCGGCTCGGAAAACTGCTCCAGCAACTGCAAAAACGGGGTATGACGATTATTATGGTCACGCACGATCTTGAATTTGCCGCAGCCTATTCCAGCCGTTGTGCGATGATGTTTCAAGGCACGGTTACCGCAATTTCAGACAGCCAGGACTTTTTTAGAGGAAATACGTTTTATACGACGGCCATTAACCGGATTACGAGAAATACGAATGTACCGGAAGTTACTACATTAGAGGAGGCCAGGCGGGTATGGAAACTGGCAAAAAACCATTAACAGGAGCTACTCCATCAAGTTATATGATCATCTTGTGGACATTCATCCTTATTTCTTTAATTCTTTTATTCCAGCAGCAATATTTGATCAGTACAACGCTGCTTTTGGCACTTGTTTTTTTACGGATAATTATTCGTTTTGAACGTTCCGCAACCTCAACAAGAGGGATCGTCATGCTCGCCATTTTAACGGCTGTAGCCAGTGTCAGTAGAATACCTTTTGCATTTATACCGAATGTACAACCAGCCACCTTTGTCGTCATTATATCTGGAATAGTATTCGGTAAAGAGAGTGGTTTTATGGTCGGGGCGTTAACGGCGCTCGTATCCAATATTTTCCTCGGACAGGGACCCTGGACACCGTGGCAAATGCTCGCCTGGGGGATAATCGGATTTTGTGCCGGCTTGTTAAAAAATACGTGGTTGATCAAAAGCACAGCTGGTCAAGTATTGTACGGTATTTTATCGGCATTTGTTTTTGGCTGGATCATGAATCTCTGGGTCGTATTAACGGTACTACAGGAGTTTCACTGGGGGGAAATCTTGTTCATTTACGGAAGCAGTTTCCTTTTTGATCTCGCCCACGCCCTGGCCAATGTCTTCTTTTTACTCCTTTTTTCAAAAAGCTGGATCCGGACATTGAGCCGTTTTCAGAAAAAATACGACGTGTTCGTGTGAAGGAATGCTTTGACCTTTTGAAAACGCCATATCAAAAATAACAATTAGGCCGTTACGGCCTTTTTTTCATAAAAAATATGGGGAGCTATCCATTACAGCACTCCCCATACTTATTATACTTCACTTAAATTTTCAATTTCTTTTTTGTATTGTTCGAATTCTTTGGATGTGCAACGTACCCAGTGATTCGGGCGAACTTCACGCATTTCTGGTTCTTCACTCGTATCATGAACAGACGGATCATAAATTAACCGGCGACGAGTGCGCTCATATTCCGGATCCGGTAGCGGAATAGCGGATAGAAGGGAACGGGTATACGGATGAATCGGATAGTTATACAAATCATCACTATCGGCTAATTCGACGATATGGCCATGATACATAACGGCAATCCGATCACTAATATATTTCACCATCGAAAGGTCATGGGCAATAAACAAATAAGTCAGCCCATTTTCTTTTTGTAATTTTTTCAACAAGTTAACGACCTGAGCCTGGATGGAAACGTCAAGGGCCGAAATCGGCTCATCACATATGATAAATTCCGGTTTAACGGCCAGGGCTCTAGCAATACCGATTCTTTGCCGTTGCCCACCACTAAATTCATGGGGGAAGCGGGTAGCATGTTCCTTGTTCAACCCAACCCGTTCTAATAGATCTTCTACAATTGCGCGGCGTTCTTCTTCGTCTTTTGCCAAATTATGAACGTCCAATCCTTCGGCAATAATGTCCAAAACGGTCATCCGCGGGTTTAAAGAGGAAGTCGGATCCTGAAAGATCATTTGCATATTCCGATTAAACTTCAACTTCTCTTCCCGGGATTTTAATTTATGAACATCGACTCCCTTAAATAAAACTTCTCCATCGGTCGCATCATACAGACGGATAATCGTTCTTCCTGTTGTAGATTTACCGGAACCAGATTCTCCAACGAGACCGAACGTTTCACCTTTATAAATGTCGAAAGATACTCCATCTACAGCTTTAACGACTTTATTTTTCCCCACCCGGAAATGCTTTTTCAAATTCTTTACTTCGAGTATTTTTTCGCGTTCGCTCATATTTTGATACCACCTTTTTTACGCAGTTTCCCTATGCCCTGGATTCTTCTTTTAACCGATTCTGGCATTTCCACTTTCGGCGCATTCGGGTGCAATAACCATGTTGCCGCATAATGGGTATCGGATACTTTAAACATCGGTGGCTCCATCACAGTATCAATTTCCATTGCAAATTGATTACGGGGAGCAAAAGCGTCACCTTTAGGTGGATTCAACATATCCGGTGGTGTTCCAGGTATCGCATAGAGCTGTTCTTCTTTACTATCAGGAGTGGGCATGGACCCTAACAATCCCCATGTATAAGGATGTCTTGGATCATAAAAAATGTCGTCGACCGTTCCTGTTTCAACAACTTTTCCGGCATACATGACCGCTACCCGATCCGCAACATTCGCAACAACACCGAGATCGTGGGTAATAAAGATAATGGCCGTATTCGTTCTCTTTTGAATATCTTTCATCAACTCGAGAATTTGTGCCTGAATCGTCACATCAAGCGCTGTTGTTGGTTCGTCACAAATTAAAATTTTTGGGTTACATGCCAGCGCCATCGCAATAACGACCCGCTGACGCATTCCGCCAGAGAACTGGTGCGGATATTCTTTAATGCGTTGCTCCGGATTCGGTATACCAACTTCTCTTAATAGTTCCACCGTCCGTTCATATGCTTCATTGCGGCTGACATTCTGATGCTTGATGATTACTTCCGCAATCTGTTTACCAATTTTCATCGTCGGGTTCAGGGAAGTCATCGGATCCTGGAAAACCATCGAGATTTCCTGACCGCGAATTTTTTGCATTTCTTTTGGCGATTTTTTTAATAAATCTTCACCTTGATACAGGATTTGTCCGGATTTAACAATTGCATTGGATTTAGGAAGGAGTCCCATAATCGCTGTAGACGTGACGGATTTGCCCGATCCCGATTCTCCAACAATGGCCAAGGTTTCTCCTTCATTTAAATCAAAACTTACACCTCGAACAGCTTGTACTTCACCGTTGTAGGTGTTAAATGATATGGTTAAATCCTTGACTTCCAATAGTTTTGTCATTTAAACCACCTACCTTGTTTATTTATGCATTCTCGGATCGAAGGCATCTCGTAATCCATCACCAATCAAGTTAAAGGCAATCATGATTAATGACAGAACGATCGCTGGATAGAACGAGAGATAAGGTAATATCCGCAAGTTCTGGAAGCCGAGGTTGATCAAAGCACCTAGTGAAGCTTCCGGTGGTGTAATACCGAGACCGATAAAGCTCAAGAATGCTTCAAAGAACACGGCACTCGGGACGGATAACATCGTATTAACGATAATAATCCCGCTTATATTCGGTAAGATGTGCCGACGAATAATCGTTCCGTTCGGTGTTCCTAAAGTACGGGCTGCCAGGACGAATTCTTCGTTTTTATATTTCATCACTTCACCACGGACAACCCTGGCCATACCTGTCCAGCCGGTAATCGTTAATGCAATAATGATCGAGACAATACCCGGTCTCATAAAGACCATCATTAACAAAATAATAACGAGGCTCGGAATACCGACTAAAACTTCCAGTATCCGTTGCATGATATCGTCAACGCGGCCACCGAAATATCCGGATATTCCACCCCAGGTAACCCCGATGACAAGGTCAATAAAGGCAGCAACAAAGGCAATGATCAAGGATACTCTTGTTCCTAACCACAATCTTGTCCACTGGTCCCGACCTAATGTGTCCGTACCGAACCAGAAGTATTCATCGCCTACGCCTTTAGCTTCATAAATATCATATGTGGCTTCAACTTCAGCAGAGTTCCTCGAACCGTCGCCTTCACTAATCACTTTAAATTCAATGAAATCTTCCTGGTTCTCAAAACGACGAATCGCTTTCGCTTTGGCTTCTTCAACCGTTGTTCCGTTGAAGGTTTCGACCATTTTACCGTCTACGCCAAGCCACGAAACATTTTCCAGTACTGGTATCCGGGGAGGGATTTTTGAGCGATTCAAATCTTGATCGTCCAGTCCCCATTTACTAAATACGGGTGCAAATATAGCCATAAAAATGATGAAAAGAACAAAAACGATTGACGCCATCGCTGCCTTATTTTTTTTCAATGTCCGCCAGGCATTTTGTCCGAACGTTCTGCTCGGCGCAGCAATATGTTCTTTCGTATCATCTTTATGTTCAACAAATCTAAATAACTCTTTTGGCGGATTTTCCATATTATTTAAATTGGCCATTATTTACCACCCCCGCCTATGCGAATTCTCGGATCAATGATGCCGTATAGAATGTCAATAATTAATAGAACTACAATAAATCCAGATGCATAAAGCAATGTTGTACCCATAATCGTCGGATAATCATTGACATACACGGAGTCAACAAATTGCTCACCAATTCCGGGGATGGCGAAAATTTTCTCAATAACCATCGAACCGGTCATTAGTGATACGACCATAGGACCAATAATGGTAACTAAAGGAATGAGTGCATTACGCAATCCGTGTCTAAAGACAACAGCCACTTCCGATAAGCCTTTGGCACGTGCTGTTAAAATAAATTGCGAATTCAATACTTCCACCATTTCGGTCCGGATAAAACGAGCACATGTGGCCATCGGTGTAATGGCTAAAGCTAATGTTGGTAATATCGCATGCTTCGGTTCTCCCCATAAGGCAACAGGGAAAATTTCCAATTTTACGGCAAATAAATATTGTAATAAACCTGCAAAAATAAAAGAAGGGATTGATGTACCCAGAACAGCAATGATAGTTGAAGTGTAATCGATGATGCCATTATGGAAGACTGAAGAAATTAATCCTAACAGAATACCGACTATAGCACCGACAATTACAGCCTGAAAACCGAGTAATGCGGATGGACCTAATCGATCCATCAAGATTTTTGTAACTGGTGTATTGTCAAATGCAAAGGAAACGCCGAGGTCACCTTTTAACAGTCCCGACATATAGCGTACGTATTGGACGGGAATCGGGTCATTGAGTCCGTATTTTTCTAAAACAATTGCTTGTTGCTCAGGTGACAACTTATCAGCTGCACTTAAAGGGGTACCTGGTAGTAACTTCATTAAGAAGAATGTTACGGTGGCGATTAAAAATAAAGTGAGCAACATATATCCGATTCGTTTTATTAAGTAACGAAGCATCGTTCCACCTCCTAGTTTTTTCCATTAGCGAATGTTTATTATTAT
The DNA here is from genome assembly GCA_937951955.1 of uncultured Bacillaceae bacterium. Taxonomy (GTDB): domain Bacteria; phylum Bacillota; class Bacilli; order Bacillales; family Caldibacillaceae; genus CALGAD01. Next base: position 17,104 of record CALGAD010000108.1, on the reverse strand, counting down.
GTGAATTTTTCCTAATAAGGAGAAAAGAGAGCATACGCCTACAGGCAATATACTCTCTTTTCTCATGTATTCACCTTAATCGGTTATCGAAACTCTTACTCCTCTTCTACAGGAACCACTTTGGCCCATTTGTAGTCATAATCAGCGCCAACTTGGTTATGAAGGATACCTTCGATCTTCGGTGATACTAATAGAGCGCGTTGACGTTGATAGAGCGGAGCAATTGCTGCTTCTTCCATTAAGATTTTCTCAGCTTCAAGGAAGTTTTGATAACGTTTTTCTTGGTCTTGAGCATATGTTGTTGCTGCTTCGTTGATTAATCTGTCATATTCTTCGTTGGAGAAACTCATCTTGTTGTTTCCGCCACCAGTTACCCACAAGTTCAAGAATGTGTTCGGATCGAGATAGTCCGGACCCCAACCAGCTACTTGAATATCATAATCTTGTTTGTTGTCTAAATCAAGTCTTTGTGCAAATGGTACGCTCTTGATGGTGACTTTAACACCGTCAAGGGTGGTTTCGATTTGGTTCTTGAAGTATTCGTTCGTTTCGATGGACAATTCACTGTCCCCGCCAAGCAATTCAAGCTCGACTGTGTCAACACCTAATTCTTGTTTTGCTTTTTCCCAGTATTCTTTGGCTGCATCCGGATCGTATACGATCAAGTCGCCGTTAGCTTCGCGGAAGTCTTCACCAGTTCCCGGTACTTCAACGAAACCTTTCGGGATTAATCCTGTAGCAACCATAGATCCGTTGTTCAAGATGTTATTGACATAGGCTTCTTTATCGATAGCCATGGCAATCGCTTTACGTAAGTTTTTATTGGCTAATGGTGTTTCTTCACCATTACGTTCTTGGTTAAACTTCAAGTAGAATACACTAGCTTCTGGTAAAATTGTGAAATCTGGATGGTTTGCATATACATCGACTTGTTCAGAGGAAAGGCCTACACGGTCAACTTCTCCTTGTTCATACAAGTCAACTGCTGTTTGATGTTCTTTAACTACCACGAAGTTAGCACGTTCTAATGTCACATTGTCTGCATCCCAGTAGTTCGGGTTTTTAACGATGGACCATTCGTTAGCTGTTGTGCTCCAGTTTTCCAATGTGAATGGACCGTTGAAAATTAAGTTTTCTGTGCTTTGAGCGTATTTGTCACCTTGTGACTCAACGAATTCTTGATTTAATGGGTAGAAAGTACCAAAAGCAGTTAAGGATTCAAAGTAAGGTACCGGATTTTCTAAATGAACAACTAATGTGTAATCATCTTTCGCTTCAACACCTAATTCTTCAACCGGTAATTCACCTGCGTTAACTTTGTCGGCATTTTTGATAACGCCATTCATCATGTATGGACCGTATTCAGATCCTGTATTCGGATCAACTGCACGGCGCCATGCATATACGAAGTCATGAGCCGTTACCGGATCTCCGTTAGACCATTTAGCATCATCACGTAGGAAGAATGTCCATGTAAGACCATCTTCACTTATTTCATGGTCGTAAGCAATACCTTCAACAATTTCTCCACCTTCACTTAGACGGTAAAGACCTTCCATTGTTGCTCCTAAAAACTCAAATGCATATTGGTCTGTGGCCAAGGATGAATCCATTGTCGGAATCGTATCCCCGTTCACGAAATTGAGGACTTGTTCGACTTCCTCTGTCGCTCCTTCTCCGCCGGCACCTTTGTCGCCGTCAGCGGAATCATCTGCGCCGCCGCCACAAGCAGCTAAGACTAGACCTAACATTACGAGTAATGTTAGAAGAAAAGTTCCTTTTTTGAACTTCATGCATATGACCTCCCTGATGTTTTAATGTTATGATAATTTATTCTAGTAAAGATTTACTAGAGTATAACTAAGAGTATACTCCGAAAAATTATACTTGTAAAGTATAAATTTATAATTATTTAACTATTTGTAATAAAAACTACTAGATTTCTCAAGAAAAGTCAACTTTAAATTCTTAAATTAATATATTGACTTATTTTACTAATATATCTTAATGTTGTTATTATATTAAATTTTCATAAAATATTTACTAATAGGTTGGTTTTTTCACCATGCTTTGATAGTCACTTCACGACAAACAGCATGATCTTTGCACATGATGATCTCTCTCCAAACTATTGTTTCAAATTACTTCTGAAGTGGTATAATAGCAACGAATAACGAAATCAATAGAATAAGGTGACAGCATGAAAAAGATATTTAAAAATCCAATCTATTTCTTCCTGGTAAACGTATCGATTGTTTTAGTTGCCTTTTTATTTTTTGCTCCTCAATACAATTTGTTACATCTAATCAACGCATTTTCTTATATTACTTTTGTCTATTTTATCGTGTTTCTATTCATGTTTATAAAACAGGGTGGCTTTTTTGATGCGATTACTTTAAGCTTCCGAAAATTTAACCAGGTCATGTTTCGACAGAACGATCCGCTTGATGAGGACGAGGAAAAACCGCTCCCCTCAGAAAACGTTAATCTCGCAAGATACCAGAGCATACGCAACCAGGCGTTAGCCTTATTGGCGTTACTCGTTATCCTTATGATTATCTACTATCTGGTATAGTTGCGGTTTTTCCTTAGTTCCCCTTTTCCACCGTTGCCCCCACATCATCAACAGTTAATATTTTTATTTCTGCCTGAATTCCCTGTTCCTCGTAGGTTTCCATCATAAAACGCGCCAGTTCCCTGGCCCGATCGGTAGCCAGCGCGACGATGGTGGGACCTGCCCCACTTAAAGCCACACCGAAAGCACCATGTTCTCTCCCTTCCTCCATCAGCCTGTCCAAACAAGGGACAAATTTAGAACGATAGGGCTGGTGCAAAGTATCTTGCATTGCGTCGTGTAACAACTCAATTTGCCTTGTCGCTAAAGCAGCCACAAATAGAGCAACATGATTGACCGCAAAAACCGTATCCTCTTTTGTATACGAAGAAGGAAGTACCGCGCGCATCTTTTTGGTCGATAATTCGATTTCGGGAATGGCAACAACTGCTCGTAATTCAGGCGGTGCCGCAAGTTTTACATACGAATAGGTGCCAGCAGCTGATTTAGCAGCAATCATCACACCACCAAATAACGCTGCACTGACATTGTCCGGATGCCCTTCGAGTTTTGCTGCCATCTGGAAAATTTCATCCTTTGAAAAGGGAGTCCCCAATAAGGCATTGGCTCCCATCATGCCGCCAATAATGGCAGCGCCACTGGAACCTAAACCGCGTTTTAACGGGATATCGCTAGAAATTTCCAATTTTAGCGGGAAATGATCCACCCCTGCTTTTTCAAAAACGATTTTTGCTCCTTGATAAACGAGATTGTCTTCCAGCTTTGTTATCGTTTTTAATGGCTCATCTGCCATGATAATATCCGTTTGCTCAGACTTTGACATTGTAATCGTCGTATAAAGGGACAACGCCATCCCGATCGTGTCAAAACCCGGACCTAAATTAGATGTACTCGCCGGCACATTTACCACAACTTGATCCATTTCGAATCACCCACCTTCCCTTATTTTTCCGAATACTTCATGAATATTGGAAGCATAAGTAAGGGCAGGCTGGAATTCATTTTGAGCCGTGTCCGGATCTTTCAAACCATTCCCTGTTAAAACAAGTACGATCGTTTCTCCAGATTTTAATTGTCCCTTGTTTTTCATTTTGATAATGCCCGCCAGTGGTGCGCTGGAAGCTGGTTCGACAAAAATTCCTTCCATTTTCGCCAACAATTGATAGCTTTGTAAAATTTCCGCATCGCTCACGGCAGCAATCCTTCCATCGGATTCATGTATGGCCTGGATGCAACGTTCTCCATTTACCGGGTTGCCAATACGGATCGCCGTAGCAACCGTTTCCGGATTGGCGATAGGTTCACCCTTGACAAGGGGGGCTGCACCTTCCGCCTGGAACCCATACATGTGCGGAAGTGTTGCACATTTTCCTGCCCGGTAATATTCGGTGAATCCTTTCCAGTATGCTGTCAAATTCCCCGCATTACCAACCGGTAATGCGACGATATCCGGCGCTTTGCCGAGAACGTCCACGATCTCAAAGGCCGCTGTTTTCTGCCCTTCTAAACGATAAGGATTGAGGGAATTGACAAGGGTGATAGGTTCTTTGTCAACAACTTCTCTTACAAAGGCTAATGCCTGATCAAAGTTTCCCCTTACCATGATTATTTCCGCACCATAGGCGATTGCTTGCAGAAGTTTCCCTAAAGCCACTTTTCCTTCAGGAATTAACACATAACATTTTAAACGAGCCTTTGCGGCATAGGCGGCCGCTGATGCGGATGTATTCCCCGTTGACGCACAAATGATAGCCTCGCTTCCTTCTTCCAGAGCTTTGGCCACCGCCATAACCATGCCACGATCTTTGAACGATCCGGTCGGGTTCATCCCTTCATATTTTAAATAAAGGTGAACATCGAGCATCTTCGACAAATTTTCCGCATAAATTAATGGCGTATCCCCTTCATGTAACGTAAGTAAAGGAGTTTGCTCCGTTACAGGTAAATAGTTTCGGTATTTTTTGATGATGCCGCTCATTTACTCTCCCTCCACGCGGTAACAGCTTTTAATCGCCGATACATACACTGCCTCATCCAGTCGGGCAAGCACTGCTTTTAAATTGGCTACGGTTGTTGTATGGGTGATAACAATTAATTCGGCACTGTTTTCCAGTGACGGATAAGGTACTTGAATAATATGTTCCAAACTAATGTCGTGATTGGCAAAATGACTCGCTATTCGAGCGAGGACGCCGCTTTTATCCGTTACAACGAGCCGGAGGAAAAACTTGGCGAAAATTTCTGTTTCCTGTTTCATACGAATTTCACGATAAGGAGCGAGGGAGCCTTTTCCATTCGTTCCTAGTTGCATATTTTTAACAACCGTGACTAAATCCGACAAAACAGCTGTAGCAGTCGGTAATTCGCCTGCTCCCGGTCCGGCAAACATCGTTTCGCCAACAGCATGTCCATAAATATAAACGGCATTATTGACGCCCTGGACCATGGCCAGTGGATGGGTTTTCTTGATCATGGTAGGTTGAACATTTACTTCAATGGCTCCATCATCTTCCCTGGCTATACCGAGTAATTTGATCGTATAGCCAAATTTATCCGCATATTGTAAATCATCCATTGACACACGGGTGATGCCTTCATAATACACGTCCTCCAGGCGAATGCCCTGATGGAACCCTAATGTGGCCAAAATCACCATCTTATAAGCAGCGTCGATACCTTCTACATCATTCGTAGGATCGTTTTCGGCAAACCCCAGTTCTTGCGCCTCCTGAAGGGCACGATCATAGGAAACTTTTTCTTTCTCCATTTTTGTTAAGATATAGTTCGTTGTCCCGTTAACAATCCCCACAATTTTCCGGATACGATCCGAGGAAAATCCTTCTGTGATCGTTTTTAAGATCGGAATACCGCCGCCTACACTCGCTTCATAATACAAGTCGCAATTGTATTCCCTGGCTAAATCTGTAAGCTCGACACCATGCAGTGCCATTAAATCTTTGTTCGCGGTGATCACGTGTTTTCGATTTTGCAATGCCTTTATAAGGTAAGATTTGGCAGGCTCAATTCCGCCCATGACCTCGATGATGCAATCAATTTGCGGATCATCTAACAGATCATCCGGATTTTCCGTCAACAGTTCTTGCGGGACAGCTACAGACCTTTCCTTTTCGATATTTCTTACCAATATGCGCTCGATGGTGACGGCAACGCCCGTTTTATTTTTAAAGTCTTCCTGATATGCCTGAACTAAACGGACAACACCTGTGCCTACAGTACCTAATCCCATTAATCCAACCTTGACTTCTTTCACCGTTCTACCCCTTTACCATTTCAAGATTAACTTTGTCCAACAATAATGGCTTGTTTTACACCTTGAATCGTTTCTAATAAACTCATAAACTCTTCAACCGTCTTGCGAAATTCATTGGTGTCTACTGAAAGGACGACGTTAGCCATACCCTGCAAAGGAATGCTTTGATTAATGGTTAACACATTTCCGCCTTCTTCGGCAATAACCGTCAGCACACGGGAGAGGACTCCCGGTTCATGCATTAATATTAAAGAAATGGTAATGATTTTTTGATATGCAGCTTCATTAAAAGGAATGATTTTATCTTTATATTTATAAAAAGAACTTCGCGAAATCCCCACCTTCGCAACAGCCTCATTAATTGTTTTTGCTTCCCCCCTAACTAAAAGTGATTTTGCCTCCGCCGTTTTAATAATAGCTGTTGGTAAAATATCACGATGAACTAAATAAAAGTTTTGTGTTTGTGTAGTCAATAAAAAGTCTCCTCTCAATAGACATTTGTTTATTTATAATAGACATAATAATGCATATTAATTTTTTTTGCAATTTTTTTATCAACAGATTTTTCTATGTTCCCTGTTCGAATTCTTTGTAGAGTCAATTCTTAAATAACCAAACGAGGATCCATTAATTTGGCAATTTATAAATGAATGTTGTAGTGAAATTTGCTTATAATTTGGGGGTTTTTCCACCAACGAAAAAAACCTTATTGGAAAACTCCAATAAGGCTTACTTTGTTTTTACTAATTGTTTCGGTCTTTTCGTATCCCTGTTTTTATTCCAGGATTAAATGAATGGTGTTTTTCGAAGGATCTTTCGTTATATAGATGTCGCCTTCCTTAGTAATCGGAGCGCCTAGCTGTTCTAACCGGGCGATGGTTTCTTTTCTTTTTTCTTCATTCGGGAATACAATCGTATACCAGTTCAAACCAACACCATTTTCCGGAGTCGGCGGTGCACCAACACCCGCCCATGTATTGATGGCGATATGGTGATGATACTTACCGGTGGACATAAATACGGCATTAGGATAATAACTGACGACATCAAAACCGAGACCTTTTGTATAAAATTCCTTTGCTTCTTCTAAGTGAGAGACATGAAGGTGAATATGCCCCATTTTTGTTCCTGCAGGCAATCCTTGCCACGGTTTATTACTAACGGATAACAAGTTTTCAAAATCGACCGGCAGTGTATCCATCCGGACTAAATCGCCATCCCACTCCCATCTTTCGGAAGGTCGATCCCAGTACACTTCAATACCATTGCCATCAATATCATTCAAATACAATGCCTCACTAACCAAGTGGTCTCCCGCACCTAATGGATAGCGAATTTCGGCAATATGTCGTAAAAATACGGATAAATCTGCACGGGTCGGTAACAAAATCGCAAAATGATACAGTCCTGCTGTACGCCCCTGTTTCGGAATGACGTTTTCCGGCTGTTCCAGAGTAAGCAGCGTCGTTTTACCATCAGCTGTCATATAGGCTTTATTGCCCTCTTTTTTCAAAAGTTTCAAGCCAATGACTTCTTCATAAAACTGAATAGATCTTGCCAAATCCTGGACTTTTAGACCTACTTCACTGACATATAAATTTGGACTGCGGTGAAATTTTTTCATTATTTAGTTCCCTCTTTCCCATATTAATTTTTTACCTGTTACTTATTTATTGTTCCATGGCAATTCGATCTTATTTTCAAAACCGAGTACGTCTTAACGAACATTATAAGGTTAAATTCGAGATGTTCAAAAATAATTATCTCATTTTCGAGATAATAATACAATGATATCCTATAAATGTCAATCAATGGAGCTCCTAACCAATTATTCTTTCCTTTAACACGCACTGACACCAGATAAACAAACTAGAAAAGGCAAATGTATTTTATAATAGAAATAATACGAAATTTTATCGCAAGAGAATATCTTTAAATAAATGGAAGGAGCAAAGAAATTGCTTTACTTAACGATCGTCATTATAGCAATTATTGTTATTTGGCTTTTTCTATTCACATATCCTGCAAAAAAATCGAGCAGGCTTCTGGCTTTTGAAAAGGGGCGAACCCTCGTTATCGCCCACCAGGGGGGAAGTGGACTTGCTCCATCCAGTACGATTCCCGCATTTTTAAATGCTAAAGCATTAGGCGCCGATGTATTGGAATTTGATGTTCATATGACACGCGACGGACACCTAGTCGCCATCCATGACCCAACTGTTGATCGAACGACCGATGGGTCAGGAAGGGTCAATGATATGACCCTGGAGGAGATTCAAGCCCTGGATGCCGGTTATTTTTTTCAAGATGAAGACGGAAATTATCCATATCGGGGAAAAGGTATAACGATTCCAACGGTTGAGGAAATTTTCACAAAAACAATCGATCCCAAAATCCTCTATATCATTGAAATCAAACATACGAATGATCCAGAACTATATGATTCGATTGCAAACAATTTGTGGCAAACGATCCAAAACTTTCAATTAGAAGAGCGGGTCATTATTGCTTCTTTTAATCAGGCTATTGTGGATCTGGTCCTCAAAATATCAAAGGGAAAAGCCCTTGTAAGCGCCGGACGGAAGGAAGCTACTCAATTTGTTCTCTTCCATAAATTCCGATTAAATGGTTTATATCGCCAGCGGGCAGATGCGATTCATATTCCGGTGAAAGAGTCCGGGTTCAACTTAAAAGATAAACAGTTAATCCGGGGCGCACAAAAAAGGGGCATGCAGGTCCACTACTGGACGATTAACGATCAAGAAACGATGAAAGAGCTTATAGCACTCGGAGCCGATGGGATTATGACAGACTATCCCGATCAGCTGATCGAATTATTAAATGAATAATAATAAATGAAGGAATTGTCACCACTGGTAAAGGGACAATTCCTTTCTTATTAACGTTTATTACTTTTCGGATCAAAGGCATCCCGCAGTCCATCACCGATAAAGTTAATGCACAGAACCGTGAGTAAAATCATTAGCCCCGGTGGGATCCATGCTTCGGGGTGGTATTGCATGATGCGAATGTTTAGTGCTTCAGACAGCATATTTCCCCATGTCGGTGTCGGCTGCGGCACACCGAAACCGAGGAAGCTCAGGCCTGACTCGGCAACGATATAAGAGGCAACCATTAACGTCGCATTAACGACAATGGGACCGATCGCATTGGGTATAAAATGGCGAAAGATAATACGAAAATCACTACAGCCGATAGCTTTCGCCCCAAGAACAAACTCCCGCTCCCGCAGTGATAAAAATGTTCCACGCACAATCCGGGTTAAGCTCGGCCAGGAAGTAAGAGCGATTACGGTCACAAATATTCCGACGGTCACCTTTTCCAGAATTGCGACAATGACCAGTACTAATACGAGGAACGGTAAAATCATAAACACATCGGTAATCCGCATGATAATATTATCCACTTTGCCGCCATAATATCCGGCAATGGCTCCTAAAGTAACACCGATCACAAGAGTAAAGAGCATCGCACTAAAACCGATGATAATGGATATACGGCCTCCATATAATAATCTAGAAAAATTGTCGCGCCCTGAGCTATCCGTTCCTAAAGGATGCTCACTGCTCGGCCCCTGTTCGATTTTTGTAAGATCGTATTGAATCGGATCGTGATCCGTTAATAATGGTGCCAAAATACAGCTGAGTATAATCAAGAAAAGAACAAATACACTGACGACGGCTGCTTTATTTTTTAAGAAACGACGAAAGGCTAACCGAAAAGGGGAAATCCCTCTTTCCTCTTGTGTTGAAGTTTTCTCTATATTAGGTTCTGGATTGACTGGTAATTGTGTTTGACTCTGCATGTCCTCACCTCAATCATAGCGAATTCTCGGGTCGACGATAGCATACAAAATATCGGCTATTAAGTTACCTAATAAGGTAAAAAACCCGAGCATTAATGTAATCGCCATAATCACCGGATAGTCACGGTTACCGATGGATTCAAGGAAAAGAGTACCGATGCCGGGATATTTGAAAACTCCTTCGGTGATCACAGCGCCACCGAGCAATACACCGATTTCAAAGCCTAATAAAGTAATGATCGGAATCAAAGCATTACGCAATGTATGCTTATACAGAACCGTTCGCTCCGTTAAACCTTTCGCACGGGCGGTACGGATATAGTCACTGCCAAGTACACTTAATACCTCGGAACGCATATAGCGCATATACGAAGCGGTACTGGCAAGTCCTAGAGTTAAGCCAGGTAGAACGAGATGGTGTAATCTTGCTTTAAGCAGTTCAAAACCTTCCAGTCCAGGTTTGGATATTGACCCTTGTGATGGAAACCAGCCAAGTTTGATCGCGAAAATATAAATCACGGCCAATCCGAAAAAGAAGTTGGGAACAGCCAGTCCAAAAAATCCAAACCCTGTTGCTGCATAATCGAGTGGTGAATAAGGATTGCGAGCCGAGTATATACCGATAGGGATCGCCACGATAAGGGTGATAAATACGGAAAACACCCCTAAATATAACGTGTTCGGAATTCGATCCCAGATTAATTCGGCAACAGTTCTTCCTTTATAGCGGAACGAATCACCAAAGTCCCCCTGGATCGCATCCGTTAACCAACGAAAATATTGTACGGGGATTGGATCATCTAATCCTCTAGCTTTTCTTTGTTCTTCAAATACAGAAGCATCAATCTGTGGATCCATCATTTGGGAATACGGATCTCCGGGAGCAAGTTTTAACAAAGTGAAGACGATGATGGTCAAAGCAAACAACATCGGGAAAAATACGAGTAATCGTCGGATAATATATTTTGTCATAACCTCACCTCCGCTGTTGCCAAAAAATCAAGATTAAATATGAAAAAGGGCATGCAGGGTGTTGCACGCCCCTTTTTTTAAATGGGATTATTCAGTTACATCCCACTTATGTGGATCGTTGAGGAAGGACCATGGCATATGGTCGATTCCTGTCATCCGCTTATTGTATGCCCAGAGACTGTTTCTAGCATAGAGAATCAAAGCCGGGAGTTCATCCTGGAACATGACTTGCCAGTCTTTATACACTTCGGCACGGAAATCTCTATCAAAGGCCTCTGGCGGTGTGATCGCTTGTTTTACAAGTGCATCCGCCTCTGGATGATTCCAGCGTCCGTAGTTATAAGCATCCGTTGCGGTCCACAATCCGGATGGGTCAGGATCGGTTGTACCGAGGCTCCAGCCAAGGAGGTATAGATCCCATTCAGTGTTCTTTTCAAGTTGATCGGAATAAGCGGCAAACTCCAATGGTTGTAACAGATTGACTTTGATACCGAGTTCTTCAATCATTCCCTGGATAATTGGCGCTGAACGCTCACGGACTTCGATTCCGAGTGGATAGGCCATCGTTAACTCGTATGGCTCACCTTCAGGTGTTTCAACAAATCCGTCGCCATCAACATCTTTATATCCGGCTTCTTCCAGGAGAGCTTTCGCTTTATCCAGATCATATTCATACTGCTCCGGCGTATCGCCATCGAATACCCACCATTGTGGAGCAATCGGTGAATTCATGACCGTACCATGACCATGAAGCAGTGCCTCAATGAGAGCTTCCCGGTCAATGGCATAAGCAATGGCTTGACGAACTCGTTTATCCTGGAGATCCGGGTTCGGTACGAAATTGTCTGGATTGATGACACCTGCTTCGATGTCTTCTTCTGTCCGGAAATTATGGACAAAACCTAAAATTTGATATCCAAAGTCTGGCTCTTCAATGATTTCCACATGCTCCATTGCAGCAACTTGCTCGTAGTCAGCTGGATCAAAACCGGTTGGATCGGCAACAAAATCAATTTCACCAGATTCTAACTGTCCGAGAATAACCTGTCCGGATACAACCTTCCAGACGACCGAATCGAGGTTCGGTGCGCCAGCCCAGTAGTCTTCATTCTTCGTTAAGACGTATTGTTCACCTTCAACCATATCGGTAAACTTGAACGGACCGGTACCGATAACTTTCTCAGGCATTAACGATGCTTCATGTTCGGGAATTTCTGCTACCGGCACATCAGCAAATACGTGTTCCGGTACAATATAGAAAGCAGCATCTGCTAATGCTATAACGTTCGGTTCGGTGAAGTGGAATTCAACGGTATAATCATCGACAGCTACAACGCCCTTGAATTCATCCGTTTCACCGCTAGAAAATTCTTCAAAGCCGAGTAAACGCTGTACGACGTATGTGCGAACACCACCTGCTGCAACGTAATCCGGGCTAGCTAATGTTTTATACGTAAAGACTACGTCATCAGCCGTAAATGGTTCGCCATCATGCCATGTGACATCTTGACGCAAGTGGAATGTGTAAACCGTATGATCTTCATTATGCTCCCAGCTTTCCGCCAGCCATGGCTCATACTCTAAATTTTCATTTTGTGATACTAACGTTTCATAAACAAAAGATATAATATTAGATTCATAGGCTTCTGTGTAGAAAAGCGGGTTAAATTGACCGGTTGGTGCTGTATCCATCGCACCGACAACGACTTTTTCTCCTGGTTCTTGAGTTTCTTCTTCTGTCGTTGTTTCTTCTTCTGTTTCTTCACTTGTTGTTTCCTCACCGCCACCACCGGAACAGGCGGCTAAAATCCCAAATGTGAACAGGAACGATAGAAACAATAACCATGATTTCTTTTTGAGCAAAACATTCACCCCTTCAAATGTTTTAAATTCCCGTTTTAGTTAAGAAAGTGCTAAATGAACAGAATCAATTCCGACAAAATTTGTCTGGACCCCCCATCATTTTTGGCAGCCTCACACCTATCCCCTTTGCATCACCTCCCCAAAGTCGTTTAAATATTGTGTATTTTAATTGTGTAAATGACATGCGACGAAATGGTCTTTCCCCTTTTCTTTTAATTCGGGGAGAACTTGTGCACATTTTTCATGGGCTAGCGGGCAACGTGTGCGAAAGGGACAGCCTGATGGTGGGTTGGCTGGACTTGGTAAATCACCTTTTAAAACAATTTTTTCCCGCTTTTTCCCCTTTTCAACGGTCGGAACTGACGATAACAATGCTTGTGTATACGGATGGAGTGGATTATTATAGATGTCTTTTTTATCGCCAATTTCCACGATATGCCCTAAATACATGACCGCTACGCGATCGCTAAAATGTTTCACAACACTTAAATCGTGAGAAATAAACAAATACGTTAGATGTAAATCATCCTGTAGATCGGACATCAAGTTTAATACTTGCGCCTGAATCGAGACATCGAGTGCAGAGACGGGCTCATCACATACGACAAACTTTGGATGTAGTATCAACGCCCGGGCAATTCCGATTCGTTGTCTCTGACCGCCAGAAAATTCATGCGGGTATTTCATTCGATCTTGCGGTCTTAGTCCGACTTTTTCTAACATTTCATCCACGAGTTCCTGGCGCTCTTTTTTACTTAAATTTGTCTGCACAATTAATGGTTCTTCAAGTAATTGCTGCACATTCATCGTCGCGTTCAACGAGCCATACGGATCCTGAAAAACGATTTGCATATCTTTGCGAATGGGGCGCAACTCCCGATTGCGCATATTCGTTAAATCCTTATCTTCAAACACGACCTGTCCTTCAGTTGGTTTTTCGAGCCGTAATATCGTCCGACCGAGGGTGGACTTTCCCGAACCCGATTCACCGACGATACCGAGGGTTTCCCCCCGGTAAACGGAAAAGGATACACCATCCACAGCTTTAATATGACCGATGGTTCTTCTTAAAATTCCGCCTTTGATTGGATAGTATTTTTTGAGATTTCTGACTTCTAAGATTGTTTCCTGGCTCGTTTTCTCTTTTTCTACTACTTCTGTAACTGCCACGCTGTAGCCCCCTTATTTCATCAATGTCATCCGGAACAAATGTTTTTCCTTTCTGAAATTTCCCTTTGTATTGTAGTTTTACCTATGATACAGAATCGTATAAATGACAGCGAACTTTATGATCATATGTCGATTCTTTTAACTCGGGGTTAATTGCAAAACATTTATCCATCGCAAAAGGGCAGCGATCACAAAAGCGACAACCTTTTGGGAAATTGTATGCTGGTGGTACAACACCTTTAATCGAACCGAGACGGTCCACTTCTTTTTCCAGACTGGGAATGCTTTCTAATAATCCTTTCGTATATGGGTGTTGCGGATCTTCAAAAAGTTTGTCGCTCGGTGCTTCTTCTACTATTTGGCCGCCATACATGACCAAAACCCGATCTGCATATTCGGCTACGACTCCAAGATCATGGGTGATTAATAATATACTCATATCAAAGCGCTGTTTCATCTCGTTGAGCAAATCCAAGATTTGTGCCTGGATCGTCACGTCAAGGGCGGTAGTCGGTTCATCAGCGATTAATAACTTCGGATTACATGACAGCGCCATGGCAATCATTGCCCGCTGCCGCATTCCCCCTGATAGCTGGTGGGGATATTCATACATCGTTTCTTCCGGACGGGGGAAACCGACCATTTTTAATAATTCGACTCCCCGTCGATGGGCTTCCTTCTTGGATATTTTCAAATGCTTCCTCATCACTTCGACGATTTGATTACCTATCGTAAAAACTGGGTTCAGGGCCGTCATTGGTTCCTGGAAAATCATCGCGATATCATTGCCCCGAACACGGGTCATTTCTTTTTCAGATAAGGGCACGATATCCTTACCAAGGAATACGATTTCACCTTCTTCGATTTTCCCTGGTTTATTCACTAACTTCATGATCGATAGCGATGTAATACTTTTTCCACTTCCTGACTCACCGACTAAAGCTACGGTCTCGCCGCGTTTAATCGTGATATCCACACCATCTACTGCTTTTGCGACTAGATTATCATCCAGGTAAAAATAGGTTTTCAATCCCCGAACTTCTAATACCGGAGTTTCACTCATTGGGGTCACCTCGTTACTTTAAAACAATAGCATCGGAAAATATTTTAAGTATTAGTATAATGCTAGTCTTATTAAATTTCAACAATTAATTATAAAAATTCATTCTATTTTTAATTATGCCCATAAAATTTATATTCTGATATAAGGATTTAAAAAATTCCTGTTTTTACAATAAATGTTAATTCACGATAAACGGAGGTCCATCTCGTCGGATTTCTATTAAGAAACCGTTTTATTGTTCCTGATTTTTCCTTTTTTACGTTTGTTAAGATCGATTTAGAAATGTTTTGTATTTATTTTTATCTTATTATGAAACATCATTATTTTATTATTATAATAATTTTTCTTACTATTTTTAAATCTATTTTAGTAGTTTTTTCTTACTTGTAAAGACCTAAAATTTCGACATTTTTTTGAACATTATCTTTCATACGAACATTGTATTAAGAAACTTTTACAAAAAAATAAGGCCCCTTGAAAAGGGACCGGTAATAATACTAGAAATTCTTAGCAATTTCCTGTGCTTTAGCGATTGCTTCTTGGACAATTTCATCGGCACGACTCGGTTCGTAATCCATACCTTCCACGAATAATTGGGTGATATCTTTCACGCCGAGGAAGGTCAGTATAGTTTTTACGTATTGACTGGCCGGATCATTACCATTGTAAAATCCACCATTAGCCTGAATATGTAACACTTTTATACCTTCCACAAGACCGACAGAGCCGCTTTCCGTATATTTGAACGTTTTTCCTGCGACCGTGATCGTATCAAACCAGGCTTTTAGCCGGCTCGGAACGTTCAAATTATACAAAGGATTGGCAATAACTACTTTATCTTGTTGCAGGAAGCCATCGGTAAAGGAGTTAAATAAGACGACTTTATGTTGCTGGGTATTGCTTAAAGAATAGAATGGTTTCCCGGCACTTAAATCTGCCCAGGCGTTTAACAAGTCACCATCTATTTCGGGAACGTTCATATTATATAGGTTAATATCTTCCAACTCATCTTCTGGATGATGCTTTTTATATGCTTCGACGAAGGCATCCGTTACTTTCATCGAACGGGATTCACCGTTATTCAACGGATGTGCACGAACTATTAAAACTTTTGCCATCTTCGATCCTCCAATATTTTTAAGTATTCCCTATTAGTTTAGTGCAAAACGTAAATATATATTTATCATACATGAATTTTTTTCAGAAATGATGACGTTTCATTGGGAAAGTTTGAACTTTATGTGAACAACTTATCATATTATGGAAAGTCTTCTTTTGGTTAAAAGGAATCCATTCTTGTTATAATGGTACCATCGGAAAGATTATAGCGATCGTAATCTGTGTAAGGAGGGATTAGCGTTTGCAAACACTAGTTATTGTATCCCATCCCGATATTCTGGAATCCAGCAGTCAACAATATTTTTTAAGTTCCATTCAAGATGTAGATAATATTACCGTCCATCATTTGGAATCTGAATATCCTGAAGGAAACATTGAGGTAAAACGGGAACAGGAACTTTTAGTACGCCATGACCGGATTGTGTTCCAATTTCCCTTTTATTGGTATAGCTCGCCACCTCTGTTAAAACACTGGCAAGATGTCGTATTGGAAGAAGGGTTTGCCTACGGGGAGGGGGGAGAAGCTCTAAAGGGGAAAGAATTCCGGCTCATCATGATGATCGGCGTTCCTGAAAAAGAGTATCAGGCCGGAGGAACGGAATTGTTCAGCATCAATGAATTAACAAAACCGTTCCAGGCCATGGCCCATAAGACGGGAATGAAATACTTAAAGCCGATGCCGATTTTCCAGTTTAGTTATATGAGCGAAGAACAAAAGATGGAGCATCTGATCACGTACTGGCAAATGCTGACGATGAAAAATGATGATAGTCTGTTAAGCCAGGAACAATGGGTAATTGAACAGCTCGAACGATTTATCAACAGCGGACTAAAAAACGAAGAGAAACTGATCCTGCGCTATGCGATTGAACATATCGAAGAAAACCGGACAACCATCGATGGTTTAAAAATCGTTTTAGACGATATTCGGCGTGAATCGTGAACTTAAGAAAGGAGGACCTTTTTGGATAAACACGAATGGATTTTACAAGAGTTGCAAAAGATTTATGACAAGAGCGATAATTATCAACTTGTTACCATTGTCAAGGCTACCCGGGATATTATAGAAGAACAACGGAAACGGATTGAACAAATGGAAGGGGAAATTGACGGCACCCTGTGGAGTCCAAAACGATGGGGGGAATAAGCCAAAAAATACTTTATTTTTTAAAAAGCAGTTTAAACTGCTTTTTTTATTTTCATTCCAGAGAAAATCACTTCATTTGTTTTTACTTTTTAAGAGAA